>NZ_JAKJSY010000041.1:0-54323 GCF_050337445.1 Vibrio minamisatsumaniensis
ACAGTATCAAAAAAAGGTAGCGGAGAGTGGGTTAACACAAAGTATGTCGAGAAAAGGTAACTGCTTGGATAATGCGGTTGCTGAAAACTTTTTTGCTTTACTCAAAACAGAGATGTATCACAACCAAAGCTTTGAAGATGCAGATGCACTGATAGAGAAAATTAAAGAATACATCGAGTACTACAATACCAAACGTATAAAAGTGAAACTAAAAGGCCTGACTCCGATAGAATATCGAACTCAGGCCTTGAAAGCCGCTTAACAGAAATGTCCAACTTTATGGGGTCACTTCATAGTGATGACTCACCAAGCGGCTTTTTTAGATCTTATGGCGACCGAGTAAGGAGTGCGAAAGCGTGGTGCCATCCACCAGCTCTAGCTCACCACCAACAGGAACGCCATGCGCGATACGGCTAGCGTTCACTTCATGGGCATTACATAGCTCAGCAATGTAGTGCGCTGTTGCTTCACCTTCAACCGTTGGGTTGGTCGCTAAAATAACCTCTGTGATATCACCACGACGTAAACGGTAATCCAAAACATCGAGACCGATATCACTTGGACCGATTCCATCAAGTGGAGAAAGGTGTCCCATCAACACAAAGTAACGACCCGAATACTGGCCAGTTGCTTCAATTGCTGCAATGTCGGCGGGACTCTCTACGACACAGATTTGACCATTTTCCTGACGTTTAGGATTAGTACAAATGTGGCAAGTATCTTCTTCAGTAAAAGTACGGCACTCATTACAGTGACCAATTTCGGTCATTGCTTGGCTAAGAGCTTCAGCCAACTGCAGGCCGCCTTTTCTATCGCGCTGTAACAAATGAAAGGCCATACGCTGCGCCGACTTGGGGCCAACCCCAGGCAGACAACGTAAGGCCTCCATCAAATGCTCCAGCATATGACTGGTACGCATAGTTAACCGTTCTAATGTTCAAGTAATAGCTTGTTCAACACAAACCACTACCTGAATTAACCTTTAAAAATAAGTTACTTAGAAAGGCATCTTCATACCTGGTGGAAGTTGCATTCCGCCAGTTACGCTAGCCATTTTCTCTTTTTGAGTCTCTTCAATGCGACGAGCCGCATCGTTGAAAGCAGCAGCGATAAGATCTTCAAGCATCTCTTTATCGTCTTCCATTAGGCTTTCATCGATATCAACACGGCGAACGCTGTGGCTACCAGTGATCGTTACTTTTACAAGGCCAGCACCTGACTCACCTGTAACTTCCATATTCGCGATTTCTTCTTGAAGCTTTTGCATGCGCTCTTGCATTTGCTGGGCTTGCTTCATCATGTTGCCCATACCGCCTTTACCAAACATGTTAATACTCTCTGGTCTAATTGGTTTATTAAAATTAATTAAGCTATACGAGCTTAAATGGGGGTTAAAACCGTGTGATTCAACCCCTCGATGTTCAGTTCTCAGATTTGCTTATCTGGGATGATACGTCGGTCACGAAACGAGAAAACGTTCTAGATAGGACGAACACTGTCTCTGTCGAGTTCAGCGGCAAAACGTCTTTCAATGAACTGTACGTTGGCATCGTTTTCTAAAGCGGTAAACGCATCTTTCAACTTACCTTGATACAATCGTTCTCGTAATTCTAGCGGCGTTTCTCCACCATCACCGATTTCAACACTCAAATGACACTCTTCTCCAAGCACAGTATTGAGAGACTGCAATAGCTCACTCTGTGCACGATCCGTATTCAAGTGAGCTTGGCTCGCTCTTAACGTTAAAGTGATTGATGTGTCGTTTTTAGCAAACACTGAGTTCAAAGCTAACTGTTCAACAAGCTTGGCTGTGTCTAGCTTTTGAATCGTGGCGGACCATTCATCTTGAGCAATCGACTCTTGCAGTAATTTATCGACCATTTCTGGTGTCTTAATATGCTCTAACGCACGCTTGATCTGAGTAGGTGTCAGCTCTTTGCTCACCTCTTTCACTACAGGTTTAGACGGTTTCCAGCGATAAGGTTCATTTTCGTTGGTCACATTCTCTGTCGAAGAGGCAGATAAAGAAGCTGGCGACACCCGCCCAGAACCACCGCGTTGCTGAGCAACTCGATCAAGAACTGAATTTTTAGCTGGTGTCGCTTTAGCCTTTTTTGGCGCCGAGCCTTTGTTTTCTGTTGCCGAACTGCCTCTACGTTGAGAACGCAATTGGTGGCGTAAACCACTCACAGGCGAAGTGGCACGCGCTGGTTGCTCTTGCGGAGCAGAAGGTGCAGCGCTTGGCTGTTGAACCGGCCCCTGGTTCTGATAATTCGTTTGTTGCGGCTGAGGCTGTTCTGCACCGTAGCTTGGACACTCATCATAAGCCGGTGGTGCATCATACTGGCTATGCGGATAATCCTGTTCTGGATAACCTTGGTTGCCCGAGTGATCAGCGTAACCTTGCGAATCTGAATACTGTGCTGGATTCTGCTGCGGAGCCTGTTGTACGGGTTGCTGAATAGGCTGCTGTTGAGACGCCTGTTGTTGCACCTGTGGCTGTCTCGGAGCTGCCACTACCGCAGGTTGGCTCACAGGTTGAGCAACGCTCTGAACCTGGTTCTGAGCTGCAGGAGCTAGCACTGGGCTTGTCGACTGAGTCGAGATTACCGTAGCAACCGCTTGTTCAGCCGGTCTAAACGCCAACATGCGTAAAACTACCATCTCAATACCAACGCGAGCGGTTGGCGATAATGGCAAGTCTTCACGACCTTTCAACACAATCTGGTAGTAGAGTTGAATGTCTTGTGGGCTAAGCGCTTTGCTCAGCAGTTCAAGCTTCTCTGCGTCAGGCTGAGCTTTGTCTAAGGTAGACGGCAGAGCTTGGAACATCGCAAGACGATGCAGTTGAGTCGCAAGTTGATTCAGTAAACCATCCCACTCAACACCGTTCTCAGCAAGGCTTTGGATACACGCCATCGCTTGCTGTGACTGCTTACTGCTAATCGCTTCAAGCAAATGGATAGCTTGGTCGGTATCCAGTGTTCCGAGCATGTGAGCAACAGTATCTGTTACAACATTGCCGTTACCCAATGCGATAGCTTGGTCAGTAAGGCTTAATGCATCTCGCATACTGCCATCAGCAGCATGAGCAATCATTCCAAGCGCACGAGACTCAGACATCACACTCTCTTGTTCAAGAATATGATCGAGCTGCTCGTGAATATTATCAACGCTGATCGGCTTAAGGTGGAACTGCAAACAACGCGACAAGATAGTCACTGGAAGCTTCTGTGGATCCGTTGTTGCGAGCAAGAATTTCACATACTCAGGCGGCTCTTCTAAGGTCTTTAGAAGCGCGTTAAAGCTGTGCCTAGACAGCATGTGTACTTCATCGATTAGGTAAACCTTGAAGCGACCGCGTGCCGGTTTGTACTGAACATTATCCAGAAGCTCGCGGGTATCTTCTACCTTTGTACGTGATGCCGCATCAATCTCAAGTAGGTCAACAAAGCGACCTTCATCGATCTCTTTACAGGTTACACATTCACCACAAGGGGTTGAGGTAATGCCTGTTTCACAGTTGAGTCCCTTAGCAAACAAACGGCCGATGGTTGTTTTACCAACACCTCGTGTACCGCTGAACAGGTATGCGTGGTGCAACCTATTCTGGCTAAGGGCATTCTCTAATGCTGTTAAAACATGGGCTTGACCAACCACTTCTTTGAATTTGGTTGGTCGCCATTTTCGCGCTAACGCAAGATAGCTCATGAATAATTCCGAAAAGGATTAGTGACCGTCGAATTCGCAGATGCTAAACACTTCTAGACCTAAGCCTTGTAAGCGCTTGTCACCACCGATTTCTGGAAGGTTAATAACAAATGCAGCGTGTTCTACCACACCACCAAGCTGACGAATCAACTTTGTTGTTGCTTCAATCGTACCGCCCGTTGCTAGCAAATCATCAACCATAAGCACTTTATCGCCTTCAACGATAGCATCGGTATGGATTTCTAGTGTATCAGTGCCGTACTCAAGCTCATAAGATTGTGCCACAGTTTGACGAGGCAGTTTGCCCGGCTTACGAACAGGGATGAAGCCAACACCTAGCTCAAGTGCAAGAGGCGCACCAAATAGGAAACCACGAGCTTCAGTACCCACGATCTTAGTAAAGCCCATGTCCTTGTATGTTTCCGCTAGCAGGTCGATAGTCGCCTTATAAGCTGCTGGGTCTTCCATCAAGCTTGTTACGTCGCGGAACAAAATACCCGCTTTAGGGTAATCAGGAATGCTTTTGATGCTTGCTTTGATCAGAGAGATTTTTTCTGTGTTCATAATCTTATGCACTTCATTAGGCTGCTTTCCCAACTCTCGTTAACGAATTAAACATCAACGTTCGGAATTAAGGAAAGGTACGATTGGTATTCATTGCAATGAGAGTCATAACTCTGACTGCTGAAATAATAAACGCCCGCTATACAAGCAGGCACACTGGCTTAATGGTAGTGATTTTCTTTGCTGTCAGCAACCAACTCATGGGTTGGAAGTCGCATAAACCATGTGAGAAGAATAACAAGTACGCAAATTAGGAAAGCTTTCACCCAAATGATAGGGGTAAAGTAGATAGATAACGCAAAACTCAACAAGATAAAGAGTACGCCACGTGTTTTAACCTGTTTGGTGACGGCACCATATTGATACCAATTATTCAGCAAAGGTCCCAGCGTTTTGTGCTCATGCATCCACTTGTGGACTTTCGGATTGCTTCGCATAAAGCATGCACTGGCAAGAAGGAGAAAAGGCGTCGTAGGCAGAACAGGTAATACCATCCCCAGAACGGCGAGGAGTACGCAAAGACCACCAACAATATTCAGACTTAAAACTCGAATGCTAATTGTGGTCTCCTTGAGTTAATAATAGGCAGTCAAAAATAGCTGACTAGAATGTGGCGTCATCTTTGATGACCTGAATCAACGTGAGTGTTACTGGTACCAAAACACGGCTAATAAGCCTTGGAAATAGAATACATGAAACAGGCCGTGAAAATCTTGATTATCTCTCATGATGACTTCTTGTTTTTGTTAGGAAAAGTAAGCGACTAACAAACAAAGCTTGTCTCGATATGCCACAAAAAAGGCATAGCTGCACCCACTGCACAGCCATACCTTAATCGATTATTCACCCAAACAGAGGAAATATAGAGTTAATCAATAGACCCTTGGTGAATGTCTAAACTAAAACTTGCCGCGCCGAGTAGGCTCAATGAAAGTTGGCAGCCCTGTTCAATCGGAAGGTCGCGGGTAATAAAGTTCTTTTTGCAGTTCTCGCCCAAGCGCTCACCTGCTGCAATATGTTGATTAAATTCACCATTCGACCATTGCCCATCTAAACCCGCAGGCAAAATGGAAATGGTTCCCTCGGCAAGGTCCGCAACACCAAACAAAGCATTTACTGGGGTGGAACATTTAGAGCAACGAATGCCCTTCTCTAAGATCTCAGCAATATCTTTGAGATCAATATTAAAATCTTTTCTGTTTCTGATGTAATCGTGGAACAGCGCTCTCACCAACAGTGTTGTCGCCGAGCCGCCATGATCAGACGACGACGAATCGACGAGGTAAAAAGCAAACTGCCCGTTCATCATCCATGCGTAATCAAACACAAGTGGCATCATCTCTGTTGATTGCAGCAATCGATAGCTACAGCGCCATGCTCCTTGTCGTGTGTCTTTTTCCGGAAGCAGAGCATGGAGCAAGTCTTTTGCTGCACTCGGGTTATCTTGCAAGTAATTCAGATGCCAATGCAATTCTTGGTCTTCTGGAATCTCTCCACCGCCATCAACACAAAACCATTGGCTTGAAAAATCTCGCTGGTCTGAAATATTATCAAACGAGTCTGCTAATGTATTCGCTATCGCACTCCCTAGATGTGCATGATCCTCCAACGGTTTAGCTAGAAAGTCTTTAATACCAAATCGCAATGCTTTAGCAACAGACGACATATCATCGGTTGCTGACACCACAATCATAGGTAATGATGGATACTCTAAGCTAAGCTCCTCGACGAGTTCAATACCATCTAAAATTGGCATTGATAAGTCACACACAATCAAATCAGGTGCTGACCCCCTAAGCTTCTGTAAAGCGTCCAGCCCATTCTCAGCCTCAACCACTTTGTACCCCGTCACATCTAAATACGCGCTCGTTATACGACGAAAAATAGGGTCATCATCAACCAACATCACACATTTTTGGTCGGTTATCTCTTGAGCCGAGGTCATGACAGGCTGACTGTAAGTTTTGTACATAATCTCGAACCTCACAAAACTAAGTCGAATTATTATTGTTATCTGTTTTAAGCATTAATATAAAACGTAGTAACAAAATACTAAATACACAAATTTGCTCTGTTTACTGGAAATTCGTGACAAGCGTTGGAATACTTGTATATAGTGCAACAAGTTGACGTGACGCAAACATTGATTTCAATGTTGCGTATAAATTAGGTGAGATTGTAAACAAATGTGTCTGGATTTATGAAATTAGATGATTTAAACCTCTTTAGACTCGTCGTTGAGAATGGAAGCTATACCGCAACATCGCGCAAAACTATGATTCCGGTTGCGACCATTACACGACGCATACAAGCCTTAGAAGACTCTCTAAACCTGAGGCTTCTCAATAGACACGCGCGCAAACTCTCTTTAACGGAGGCTGGCGAACGTTTTTTTAATGAATGCTCTCCGCTATTGCAACGTTTGTCTTCTACTGCAGAAGAACTTACTGATATGTGCAAAGGAGCATCCGGTAAGATTCGTATTACGGCCCCTTCTAACCTGACCAAACGCATGATGATGCCGATGTTCAGTGAATTCATGACTCAATACCCTGACATTAATATCGAGTTAATGATGAACAACCAAGCCGATCAGCTTGATCCAACTGAGTGGGACGTTATCTTCAGAGTCGGCCCACAACGTGACTCAAGCCTCATTGCAAGAAAGATCAGTGAGGTAAAAGATATTCTTATCGCCAGTCCTGACTACTTAGCTAAGAACCCTGCGCCAAATCATGCAGAAGAGTTGGCTAACCATTCTCTACTTAAAGGCTATCCACTGATTAAGTGGCAGTTGAGTAACTCGAATGAAGAGACAGTGATTAATAGCGAAAAAGGTCGTTTCAACGCCAATGCACTTAATGTTGTGAGGCAAGCGTGTACTGAAGGCCTAGGTATCACCCTAATGCCTGATGTGATGATCCGTGAATACATTGAAGATGGCAGTTTAGTGCAAGTCTTAGAAGACTGGAGCGCTAACCCTCGCGATATTTACATGCTCTATAACCACAAAGACCACCTGCCAGAAAAAGTGAGACTGTTCATTGATTTTGTGATCGCATACCACATTCATTAACGTCGGCTCTTTTTTCTGCCAACAAAAAACCAGAGCCAATGCTCTGGTTTTTTATTACTCATTTTTATGAGTACGCTAACAATGATGCTTTATTGTTGACGAGAATGATTTATTGCTCGCTAAGCGCCTTCGTTATGTAACTCTAGGTTCGCTAAGTCTTGTTGGATCTCACGCAGAACCTTTGAATCATCATTGCGTAAAGAATCAAGGAAATCTAAGTATGCCTGATCGATATCACCCGTTACATACTCACCATTAAATACCGATGTATCAAATCGAGAAATATCTTGATTACCCATACCGACCGCAGAGATTAAATCTGGCAGCGTTTGGAAGATCAAAGCATCGGCGCCAATCTGTTTACAAATCGTTTCATTGTCACGGCCATGAGCAATCAGCTCTGTCGCGCTCGGCATATCGATACCGTAAACATTCGGGAAACGAACCTCTGGTGCGGCTGAAACCATGAAAACTTTGTTTGCGCCAGAGTCACGAGCCATTTCAATGATCTGCTCAGATGTGGTGCCACGAACAATCGAGTCATCCACCAACAGTACGTTCTTGCCTTTAAACTCAGAACGGATCGCATTAAGTTTACGACGAACCGACTTCTTACGCTGTTGTTGACCTGGCATGATGAACGTGCGACCTACATAGCGGTTTTTCACAAAACCTTGACGGTATGGCTTATTGATCGCTTGAGCAATACGCAATGCAATATCGTTCGACGTCTCAGGAACCGGAATAACCACATCAATATCTAAGTCTGCGTATTCTTCTTTAATACGCTTACCAAGCATTTCACCCATCTCTACGCGAGCACTGTAAACTGAGATTTTGTCGATGAACGAGTCCGGACGAGCGAAATAAACAAACTCAAAGATGCACGGGTTAAGTTGTGGGTTATCTGCGCATTGCTTAGTGAAAAGCTCACCGTCGAACGTTGCATAGATAGCTTCACCGGGTGCTACGTCACGCATGAAGTCGAAACCAACAGCATCGAGTGCTACCGATTCAGACGCAACCATATACTCTATTTTACCGTTAACTTCGCGCTTACCAAGACACAATGGACGGATACCATGCGGGTCACGGAATGCAATCATACCGTGGCCGATGATCATTGCCGTTACGGCGTAAGCACCACGAATAGTGCGGTGCACGTTAGCAACTGCACGAAAAACGTCTTCTGAAGTCACATTACCTTTAACGGTATCGATCTCGTGAGCTAATACGTTCAGCAGAACTTCAGAATCAGAGGTGGTGTTTACATGACGACGGTCTTTTTCGAACAACTTCTCACGAACTTCGTTTGCGTTCGTCAGGTTACCGTTGTGTGCCAACGTAATGCCAAAAGGAGAGTTTACATAGAAAGGCTGAGCTTCAGAAGCACTTGAACTACCCGCGGTAGGGTAACGAACATGGCCAATCCCCACTTCACCTTGTAGGCGCTGCATGTGTTTTGCTTCAAAAACATCTTTTACTAAACCGTTCGCCTTGCGCAGACGGAAACGATTGCTTTCTATGGTACAAATACCCGCGGCATCTTGGCCACGATGCTGCAATACCGTCAAAGCGTCATAAATAGACTGGTTTACAGGTGTTGAACCCACGATTCCAACAATACCACACATGTCCTAATCCTCGATTTTCGACATTAACTGGCGCTAAATCGCGCCAGATAAGAAACTAGATGTTGCTTGTAAATGCTCGAAGAACGGCGCAATGATTCGGCTAAATTCCGGCACCAATTGCGAATTCTTCCACCATTCAGAACTTGGGAATGCAGTAAACGCATCCATGAAAAACAACACTGCGGACACAATCAAAACACCACGTAAGCCGCCAAAGACGACACCCAATATTCTGTCTGTACCCGACAAGCCTGTTTTCTGAACTAGCTGACCGATGACATAATTAATTAAGGCACCAACAACTAATGTTGCAACAAACAATGCTGCTATCGCAGTTCCATTTCGAAACATCTCGTCATCGATATTGGTAAAGTACATGGCTAATTTCGCGTAGTACTGGCTAGCAATAAAAAATGCTCCAAACCAAATAACGAGTGACAACGCTTCTTTAGCGAAACCACGAACTAAACTGATCACGGCAGAGAAGCCGATCACGCCTAAAATGATAAAATCTAACCAATTCATGAATTCTTCATCTTAAGTTGGCGCGCATTTTAACAGAAAAAATGCTGACGCAAACGTTTTCTTATGGGTTTAACGGTTTAAATTTGAGCAATTGGCCTTTTGAGCCCGTGATTTTTTCTAATTCCTTAACTTGTCGCTCAAGTTTGGATTTAGAGACATCAGGCCCAATAATTACCCGCGTAAAAGTTTTTTCTTGTTTGGTGTGAGCTTGGTAACCGCGCTTTTGTAGATCCTTAACAACGTTTTTTGCGTTATCAGCATTCTTCAAAGCCATCAATTGAATAATCCAAGCGCTGTCTTGGTATTCGTTTTTTTCAGGCACCGGCTTAACCACAACAGCGACTCTGTCTGCCTCTTTCTTACTTGAAGCTGACATGCTTTGCGTATTTGAATGATCAGCGCCGCCACCGTCAATCACTTGCTCAACCGGGGCATCGGGTAACGCAATCTGATCTTCAACGGGATCGAGGACTTCAAACACTTCAACATTACTCTCAAGCTCAGGCTTAATCGGAATGCTTGCAAACTCTTCTTTATAGTGGAGCTTCTTACCATCGAGCACATCAGGCAATACAATCACGCCAATGGCGACTAAAATGATGGTGCCGACTAATCGGCTTTGGAATTTACTTGCCATTTAGTTTCCTTTTCTCTGCCAATGCTCCAACACTTCACCCACGGTATGGAAAGAACCGACAACCAACACAACATCGTCACCTTTAACAGAAGCTAAAGCCGCTTCAAACGCTGTGACAGGGTTTGAATGCTGCTCTACGCCTGCTGGTAGGCTTTGACACAATTCAGCGGCTGTCGCTGCGCGTGGCCCTTGCAATGAAGCTGGATACCAATGGGTTGCGATTGGCGCTAATACTTCCAATGTCGCTGGGATATCTTTGTCGTGAAGCATGGCGACTACAACGTGTAAATTTTTGCCTGCATACTTTTTCGCTACTTGCTGTGCAAAATATTCAGCGGAATGCGGGTTATGTGCCACATCAAGTACAATCACTGGCTGTTCGCAGATTTGCTGCATGCGTCCAGGCAACTGTGCGTTCTTCATACCATTAACGATATTTTCGTCACTAATATTGAGATCTGAAACACCTAATGCCATTAAAGCGGTTGCTGCATTCGGTAATGGTAAGCTTGGAATGGGCAACGATTCTAATTGAAATGCACCACTGCGCCATTGCCAAGTGTCACCGTCAACAGCATAGCTGTATTGAATACCCACTTGATAAAACTCAGCTTTGATATCATCAGCATGTGCAGCGACCGTTGCTGGCGGTTTAGGCTGTCCACAGATCGCTGGCTTACCACTACGATAAATGCCCGCTTTTTCAAAACCAATCACATTAATGTCGTCACCCAGCCAATCAACGTGGTCGACTGCTAAGCTAGTAATCACGGACACGTCATGCTCAACGATATTGGTCGCGTCTAAGCGCCCACCTAGGCCCACTTCTAATAATACGATATCGACAGCTTCAGTCTGAAAAGCGCGCAGCGCTGCTAACGTTCCGTATTCGAAGAAACTAAGGCTGATTTCACCCCGCTCTTTTTCAATGAAATCAAAAGATAGAACCATCTTTTCATCAGACAGATCTCGCCCGTTAATACGAACACGTTCGTTATAGCGAATTAAGTGAGGAGAACTATAAACACCAACCGAATAACCCGCGTCCAATAGAATGGCTTCCATCAGAGCACATGTGGAGCCTTTGCCATTGGTTCCAGCAACGGTAATAACATGTTGAGCTGGTTTGGTAAGGTTGGCCTTAGAGGCGACAGCCTGAACTCGGTCTAAACCAAGGTCAATCGCGCTTGTGTGGATATTTGATAAATAATCAAGCCACATCTCCAAAGAGGATGTGGCTTGAGGAGTAGGTTGTTGACTCATCTAACTCATAACCATGATTAAGTAGGTTTGTTAGAAGGTACTTTACCCTTTTTCTGGCGCTTCTGGTACTTCATAAGTCGCTTCATTCGGTGAATCGTTCACAGAAACGACTAGCGGTGAAGGCTGATTGGTCATTTTAGCAACAAGACTAGCAACACGCTGACGCATCTCACGACGATCAACAATCATATCGATAGCACCGTGATCTAATAAGAACTCACTACGTTGGAAACCTTCAGGAAGGTCTTCACGCACAGTTTGCTCGATAACGCGACGTCCAGCAAAGCCGATAAGCGCTTTAGGTTCACCGATATTGATATCACCAAGCATTGCCAAACTCGCAGAAACACCACCCATTGTTGGGTCGGTCATGACTGAGATAAAAGGTAAGCCTTTAGATGATAAACGCTCTAGTGCCGCACTGGTTTTTGCCATTTGCATCAGAGACATAAGTGCCTCTTGCATACGTGCACCGCCACTTGCAGAGAAACAAACCAAGCCACAGTTGTTTTCGATAGCCGCATCAACCGCTCTCACGAAACGAGCACCAACAACAGAACCCATTGAACCGCCCATAAACGAGAATTCAAATGCACACGCTACGATTGGCAAACCAAGCAGTTCGCCCTTCATCGCCACAAGTGCATCGGTCTCTCCGCTGTTTTTCTGCGCAGCTGAAATGCGTTCTTTATAGCGCTTTGAGTCTTTAAACTTAAGTTTGTCTTTTGGTTCAAGATCAGCACCCAGTTCAACACGCTCGCCTTTGTCTAGGAATGTATCCAAACGACGACGTGCCTTCATGCGCATGTGATGGTCACATTTCGGACACACTTCTAGGTTACGCTCTAGTTCAGCATGGTAAAGCACCTGCTCACAAGATGTACATTTAGTCCAAACCCCTTCAGGGATAGACGCTTTACGAGAAGTTACGATGTTGCTTTTTTCTAAAATCTTTTCAAGCCAACTCATGGAAGACCTTTTTGTTTCGATTCTTCCGCTTGATTGCGAAAGAAATAAATTTGGGAATTATGCGTGCGAATTAAAGCACATAAAACGGCAACTGTAGATAAAAAACTGGTTGTACCTATTTTTTATCACTTCTTTACTAACGAAACCGCCATGCTTTTTGAACCTAACTATCACATTTAGTTCAAATTATCCGGTAAAAACAGAGGGCCAATAGGCTCTCTTGGTAGCTTAAAATGTTCAGGGTAATCAACATCAACCAAATACAAGCCTTCCGCCTTTGCCGTCGCGCCTGCCACTTTTCGATCTTTGGCTTCTAAAAGCCATTTAATCCATTCTGGTTTCTGTTCACCCTTACCCACCGCAATTAAGCTGCCCGTAATATTCCTCACCATGTGGTGAACAAACGCATTCGCTTTAATGTCGATAACAATGTAATGCCCATGACGAGTCACGTTTAAATGAATCATGTTTCGCCAAGGACTACGAGATTGACAGTGTGTTGCTCTGAACGATGTAAAGTCATTCTCACCTAATAGGTGCTGACCCGCTTCGTGCATCTTTTTTTCGTCAAGGTGTCCATGATAATGGCTCACCCCTGAATTCAAAATACCAGGACGCAGAGCGTGGTTAAAGATAATGTAGCGATAGCGACGAGCCGTTGCAGAAAAGCGGGCATGAAAATCTTCATTCACTTCTGTCGCCCAACGAACAGCGATATCCTTAGGCATATTGGCATTCGCCCCCATTGTCCATGCGACCATCTTACGATCCACATTCGTTTCAAAGTGAACGACTTGCCCTGTACCATGAACCCCAGCATCGGTTCGACCTGCGCACATAACTTCTACCGGGTGATTCGCAACCACTGAAAGAGCCTTTTCCAATTCTTCTTGGACACTTTTTACGTCTCGTTGGCGCTGCCAACCAAAGTAGTGGGTACCATTATATTCAATACCTAAAGCAATTTTCATGTTCTTGTTCTCTTTGAAAATGGGCGAGAAGTATATACGGAAATAGGTTTTAGCCCAAATAGGATGGGCTAAAACTTCAACAAACAATCCCCGCTACCCTCGACGACACCTTTGAGAAACCCAATCAAACAAAAGCTCTTTGTACCAGTCTAAAATAAAGGAGAACCCGTATTACCTTTATGGATCGTTGAGTTTATCGACCGTTTAACGCATCAATAAGATTCTTCGCTTCTCGGCGAATATCATCACTGCCGTCTACTATCGCCTCTTCTAAGAGCTTAATCGCCCCTTGAGAATCACTCATCTCAATGTAGATTTTAGCCAAATCAAGCTTACCCGCCGCTTCTGCATTGCTATCCACATCAAAATTACCAATATCGCCGATAACATCAGGGAACTCATTAAGGCCAACGTCCAACTTTAACTCTTCGTCATCTGGATTATTGCTGCCTTCGCCTTCTTGCTCGACTTGAGCCATCAGCTCATCAATCGTCATGTACTGCTTATCATGACGGTGACCGGGCTCTGCTAAGTTATCTTGCTGTGCCCAATTTTCTTCTTTGATTTTAGGCTCAACTTGTTGCTCTACCGATGCCCAAATATCTTGTTGATCCTCAGGGACATCAACATGCATGCTTGATTGTTGTTCTGGCGCTAAATTAAAGCCTTTCCAATCTTCGCCACCCGCTTCAAGCATCGCATCAATATCGAGCCCCGCACTAGCGATCGATGTCTCATCCAATGGTTTATTGAACATGTTGTCGACAGAGCTTTGCACATCCTCAGCAAGCAACTCAGCCAGTGCTGTCTCATCAAAATCATCCAAACCTTCTAACGGACTATCTTGAACCCTTGTTGGTTCAGATTTTGGTTCTGAACGTGAATTCAGTAATTCGTCTGAATGTACAGAGCTCGCTAATTCAGAGCCTTCTGAGTCCGGAAACTCATCGATATGACTGAATCGATTTGGGTTTGAAAATAAGTCATGCAGCGCATCTTGCTCTTCGCCTTGCGGACTGAAAGATGTTAATGGTGTCAGCTTCTCGGCAAACGCGTCAGAGAGAGCTTCGTCTTCACCATATTCTGGTAAATCAAATTCATCTAACTCTACACCTTCTTCTTCCGCTACAGGCTCAGTACGGCTTTGTTCGATGTCGTCGAGTACTGAATCCGCTTTTGCACTCTCTTCGTCGTATTCAGGTAGCTCAAGATCATCAAACTCAAAGGTCTCTGCACTATCAGTTAAGTCTTGTTCTAACTGTACTTCATCCGGTTCGCTAAGCACTTCCGCTAACGCATCTTCTTCATCAAACTCAGGCAATTCGAAGTCTTCAAAAGAGAATTCGTCTTCACTGTCTTGTGACGTCACTTCAGACTGTGTTTCCGCTTGGGGCTCGGCGTTACCTGGTGATGCAGTGTCTGCTTGAGAATCAACTGCGGCGACGACAGGTTCTGGAGCAACGTCAGTATCCGCTTTCGCTAACACGTCGCCTTTAATGGTATCTTCTTCCACCAACCAATCATCGTCTTCAGGAACGCCGAACTCGTTGGGAATGATCTCTGGCATATTTACAGCACGAACTGGCTCTGGCTCTGGCTCTGGCTCTGGCTCTGGCTCTGGCTCTGGCTCTGGCTCTGGCTCTGGCTCTGGCTCTGGCTCTGGCTCTGGCTCTGGCTCTGGCTCTGGCTCTGGCTCTGGCTCTGGCTCTGCTAGCCAATCTTCAACCGTCTCTTCATCCACTTCAGAAAGATCATTTAAAGACGATGGTGAGGCTGGGGTTCCAAAACTAGATAAAGAGTCTTCATCACGGCCTTGTGCGACAGGCTGTTCCTGCTTAAGCTCTTGCGGCTCGGCTTCTTCCTGAGCCTGCTCGTCAAAATCAGGGGCTTTAAAGTCAGCATTGTCAGAACGCAGTGAATCGATTCCGAATTCATCGTCTGTAACAGGTGCGAGGCTCTCTTCAGGCAATGCCTCCGTAACATCCAAAGAAGGCATTTCTGGCTCAGAAGCATTGTCGATTATTGCTTCAACTGGCTCTTCAACAGCGTCTATCGAATCGCTGTCATCAGACGTCATCAACTCATCAATCAATGCTTCGTCGGTGGTTTCTAATGAGTCATCAAGCAGAGCATCAGTTGCAGGTGCTACTCCAAACAAATCATCAATAAAATCATCACTATTGAACATTTCGTCATTTTCAGACTTAACCGCAACATTGTTTTCCGCAAATTCCGAATCGAACGGTTCATCACTGGCTGAATGTTGTTCTGGCTGTAATGTTTCACTTCGCTCGTTAGCTTGTACTGACTCGGCTTCTGAGGGAGCAAGGTCAGCCGCCTGAGTGCTTACCGGTTTGGGTTCAACACCTGAATCCTTAATAAGATCATCATTGGCTTTGTCAAAATCAAAAGCAGCGTCTAGCACTTTATCAAAGGTCTGTTCCTCTGATTCCAGTTCGTCCTCAATGCCACGGGTCAATAAGTCATCAAACGGGTCGAGAGACTCCAATTGTTGATCGTCGTCACCATCCGATGAAAGCTCATCACCTGACCATTCATTATCAAGGAAATCATCAAGTAAATCGGTACTCTCTGCAGCGATTTCGAAGTCATCATCAGAATCACTGATCAATTCATCCAACGTTTCCGTGCTGTCTTCAGCGATGTTTAGTTCACCATCGGTTGATAAACCTGACAGTTCTTCGAGTTCAGACAGCGCATCAAAGCCTAAAGGTTCGTCGTCAGAATCCTCATCAGGTTCGTCTTCCAGTATTTCGTCAAGGAGAACGGTTGAGTTACTTAGGTCAACGTCACTTGCTGCCAATTGCTCATCAAGCAGCTCAATGCTGTCTTGAGCTTGCTCGCTTTCGGTCGGTTGTTCAGGCTGTGCTGCAACTTGAGCAAATATATCGTCAATATCATCATTCGCAATCGGATCCGCAGGCCCTGAGCCTTGCTGTTCAGAGATTAAGGCATCAATATCGAAATCATCGTTGTTTAAATCGCTTGAAGCTGAGCTATCCTGTTGCTCTGAAATCAGAGCATCAATATCGAAATCTTCGGTGTTTAAATCGCTTGAAGCCGAGCTATCCTGTTGTTCTGAAATCAGAGCATCAATATCAAAATCATCGGTGTTTAAATCGCTTGAAGCCGAGCTATCCTGTTGTTCTGAAATCAGAGCATCAATATCGAAATCATCCGTCGCTGGCGTGCCCGATGGTAGATTAGAATCGTTTTGCTCCTCAGAGATCAACGCATCAATATCAAAGCTGTCGTCATCTTCGTCATCAAGCGCGAACAAATCATCCAATAACGACTGATCTAATTCATTCGAACCTAAATCCTCCGTTGCTGACTCTTGAGCTAACAGATATTCGATATCTTCGGCAGACATCGGTTTATCATCAGAAAGGTCAAAATCTACGTCATCAGAATCGAGTGCACTCTCAACGGTTTCGTCGAGTGCACGTTCCATCTCTTCAAGACCAAGCGCCTTCTCTCCACCATTGACACTGATTCCATTACTGCTGTCTAACTCCAGCTCATCGAAGGTAGTATCTAAATCACCATTTTCACCAATACTCGCAAACGGATCATCATCTTCACCGTCAAGATTGAAGTTGAGATCCGACTCATCCAAACCAGAAAATACATCGTCTTCTTCAACTAACGCTTGATCGTCAAATAGCTTGTTAGCCTCATCTTCTGTACCGAACAATTCTTCGTCTAGAGACAGCTCGTTATCAAAATCATCTATTTCATCGTCTGAAATAATTGGCGCAACAAGATTGGGCTCCGATTGAATTGGCTGGTCTTGCGTTATTTGCTGTTGATCATCCTGTTTAGAACGGCGACCCAATAGCATCACTATGATTAAGCCAAGTAAAAGACCTGGAATAATGGCAAGAGCGGCGACTAACCAACCATTCGATAGCAGTTGGTCCATCGCTGTTGGTGTCATTTTTTCAATTTCAGCGCTCTTTCTACGCTCCTCAGCGAGTAACTTTTCAACTTCGCTACGAATACGATCTTCATCACTCAACTCGGTTTTAAGTACATCAACCTCAGACTGAACGTTAGATAACATTAAACGGAGTTGGTGGTTTTTCGCTTCCAATGACAACAATTCTGCTTTCGAAGGCTCTAACTGCGTCTCTAACTTGTCCATATCTTTAGTTGGGGACAAGGTTTTTTTAGCGATTTCAGGTGTGCTTAATTTTTTATCCGGAGTAGATTCAGTTAATGTTGATAATTGAGCTTTTGTCTCTTGTTGGCTTGGCACTTGAGTCAATTTAGGTTTTGAGACGGCAGCTTTAGTCGTAGATGCATCAAGCTTAGCAAGATGCAAATTCATAATATTGATAGCTTGCTGTGTAGAGCTCGCACGAATTTGCTCTATAGAAGGCACTCGTAAATGACTGGCTGGCAGCAAACTATGAATATTCTGATCTTCAAACGCTTGAGGGTTCAATCGATAAATCGCCAACAGGGTTTGTTGAACCGAAACAGAGTTATCTGGGCGTAATTTTGAGGCAATAGACCATAGAGTTTCAGACCCACGAGTAGGGCCATAGAAACGAGAAGGTTCACTCACGCGATTCAAGGCACTAAACTGCGATGCTCTTTGAACAGGTTCTGAAAATGTAGGCGCTGATTGTATCTGGCCATTAGGCCCTACAACTCGAATGGAATCTGCACGAACAACGGAAATCTGAGTCGCAATGATAACGGCAAAAGGCATTAACCATGGCTTAAAAATTTGAAACATAAAAGGCTCAGCTAGGTGCTTAAATTCGGATAAAGTGATGAACTATTAAATATATCGGATAAATGACGTAAAACTATAGAGATGAAAACAAAAAATGTGTTGCAGAGACAATATTCGCAGCAATTTCACATAATTTAATGAATGATATTTTTAATCGATTAAAAAAGCCTCACTAATGAGTGAGGCTTATTTCTCTATTCAGCGAAGCTTAGAAGTAATCGCGAATCAAAACTTCAGCGATTTGAACTGCGTTTGTCGCTGCGCCTTTACGAACGTTATCAGCAACCACCCACATATTCACCCCGCTGTGATGGCTGATGTCATTACGAATACGACCCACCATCACGTGGTCTTTACCACCTGCATCACGAACTTGAGTGGGGAAATCTAAAGCTTGGAAAACTTCAACACCTTCCGTGTTCTCTAAAAGCTGAATCACTTGCTCTGCAGCAATTGGCGCGCGAGTTTCAATGTGTAGAGATTCAGCGTGACCGTAAAACACTGGAACACGAACACAAGTCGGGTTCACTGTAATTGACGAATCAGCAAAGATTTTTTGAGTTTCCCAAACCATCTTCATCTCTTCACGTGTGTAGCCGTTCTCTGTAAATTCATCGATTTGAGGAATACAGTTGAACGCGATCTGCTGTGAAAATGCTGACTTGTCAGCTGGCATACCGTTAAGAAGCTTAGCCGTTTGACCCGCTAGCTCATCGATACCGGACTTACCTGCACCAGACACCGATTGGTAAGTTGAAACGTTAATACGCTCAAGACCCACTTCATCGTGGATAGGTTTCAGTGCGACGACCATCTGAATCGTAGAACAATTAGGGTTTGCGATGATGTTACGGTTACGGAATTCAGCTATCGCTTCAGGGTTCACTTCTGGCACCACCAGAGGAACATCGTACTCATAACGGAAACGTGATGTGTTATCGATAACAACCACACCTTCATCCGCAGCGATTGGCGCCCAACGCTCTGAAAGTTCACTACCTGCAGAGAAAAATGCAATATGTACTTGAGACCAGTCGAAGTCTTCTACGTTTTGTACTTGTATTGTTTTGCCGTTAAAACGGGAAGTTTTGCCTTCACTACGTTCACTTGCTAGTAAGTGCATTTCACCGACAGGGAATTTACGCTCTTTAAGTACTTCAAGAATGGTCTTACCAACCGCACCAGTCGCACCTAAAATAGCAATATTAAATTCTTGGCTCATTGTTTCTCTCTTTTATAAAGTTGGCTTTACCATAAAACCGAGTTTAGATAACGGCGTTAAATGACAAGATTCATCGCCCGTTAACTCGACTGCACTGTACTCTCTTCGGTCCCAATATTCTTTACGCATCTTGTCAAAAGACCCTGGCGTAGCAATATTGCGACGGAATAAGGCGTCGTCTTTGCGCACATCATAGATCAACTGAGTCAAATTGTGCAGTGTTGCTTCATCCCAAGCTCTATCTAATTTCATTTGAGGTATCGGGGCTGTCGGCAATAAGTCACTTGCATAAGCACGCTGTTCAGTACCTAAAAACTCACAATAACTGTTGAAGATCATCGTGGTACCGCGCGCTTTACCCTCCAAACCGTAGCCCGCTACGTGAGGGGTTGCAAAAGCAAGCAGTGGAAGCAGTTCCATGTCGACTTCCGGTTCAAATTCAAACACATCAAGAACCGCAGTAAAACCGTCGGCTTTTTGCAAGCGAGTTTTTAGCGCTTGGTTATCGACCACAGGACCGCGAGCGGCATTGATCAGGATTTGGTCAGCACGTAAGTTGTTCAGCACTTGCTCATTGATTAAGTGATGCGTTGGGAACTCACCCGTTTTCGTGATGGGTGTATGCAATGTAATAACGTCTGATTGCTCAAGCAGAGTCTCTAGCTCAGTAAACTCGCGAGTATCACCCTCTTGCTGTTTTAGAGGATCGTTCAACAGTACTTTAATACCAATGCCTGCCAAGCATTTCGCTAAGTAACTGCCGACTTGACCACAGCCGATAATACCGATCGTTTTGTCGAAAACAGAGAAGCCTTGTTGTTGAGCCAGCACCATCATCGCACTGAACACATACTCCGCGACCCCTACCTTGTTACAGCCCGGTGCTGCGGTAAAGAAAATGCCACGCTCTTTCATCAATTCTTGGTCAACGTGATCCATACCAGCCGTCGCAGTACCGACAAACTTCAATTTATTGGCTTTGCTGATCAATGACTCGTTTACTTTAGTAACAGAGCGAATCATCAAAGCGTCTACGTCAACGAGGTCGTCAGCCGTTAATGTGCGACCAGACTTCATTGTCACTTCCCCTAGCTGGCTAAAAAGCGCTTCAGCGTAAGGCATATTTTCGTCGATTAAGATTTTCATTTAGCGAATACTTTTGTTGGGGTCTGTCGACCTAAATGTGAATTGAAACGATTGTGCAAAATTCCACACACGGTGTCGAGTCGCAATTGGAATACATGATAAATATGGGCGACATTGGCAGTTATCACACCATAACGCCAAATGGAGTCAGCACTGAAGATCGTACAGCTCAAAAACGAAAAATGCCCGATTGAATAAACAACCGGGCAAATATCCAGAACAAAAGGTTCCTATCTCGCTCTCCAGGAGACAGAGTCTTGCGTCTGTTTAACCCATACTAACCAAAGTCAGTCCGGGTCAAGCTCTGGAAACCTTTCAATGTTTATACCTAAGCGTCAATTAGCCTTGGTATTTTTTGATAACCAGTGTTGCGTTCGTGCCACCGAAACCAAAGCTGTTTGACATCACCGTCGTTAACTCTTGCTCACGAGTTTCCGTTACGATGTCTAGGCCTGCGCCTGCTTCGTCTAGGTTTGCAACGTTAATGCTTGGAGCGATAAAGCCGTTATCGAGCATCAGCGTTGAGTAAATAGCTTCGTGTACACCAGCCGCACCTAGAGCGTGACCGGTCATCGCTTTAGTTGCTGAAATAGCAGGGCTGTTGCCACCAAAGACTTCTTGGATTGCGCCGAGCTCTTTCACGTCGCCCACTGGCGTTGAAGTGCCGTGAGTATTCACGTAGTCAACGCTGTCAACGTTCTGCATTGCCATCTTCATACAACGAACCGCGCCTTCACCAGAAGGAGCAACCATGTCGTAGCCATCTGAAGTTGCACCGTAGCCTACGATTTCGCCGTAGATTTTTGCACCACGAGCAATAGCGTGTTCAAGTTCTTCGATAACGAGCATGCCGCCGCCACCAGAGATAACGAAGCCGTCACGATCGGCATCGTAGGTACGAGAAGCCAGTTCTGGCGTGTCGTTGTACTTAGTAGAAAGCGCGCCCATTGCGTCGAACATCATCGTCAGAGACCAATCCAGTTCTTCACCGCCACCAGCGAATACAACGTCTTGCTTACCTAGTTGGATAAGCTCCATTGCGTGACCAATACAGTGTGCAGATGTCGCACAAGCAGAGCTCATTGAGTAGTTCACACCACGGATTTTGAAAGGCGTTGCTAGACAAGCCGAAACCGTAGAAGCCATTGTACGTGGCACCATGTATGGGCCAACGCGCTTCACGCCTTTCTCACGAATAATGTCTACCGCGTTAACTTGGTTTAGAGATGAAGCACCACCTGAACCCGCAACGATACCCGTACGGTCATTAGAGACTTGATCTTCCGTTAAACCTGAATCAGCAATAGCTTGTTCCATCGAAAGGTATGCGAATGCCGCTGCATCACCCATAAAACGCATTTTTTTGCGATCAATATGGTCAGCAGGGTTCATTTTTAGGTTACCCCAAACTTGAGAGCGCAAGCCTTGTTCCTTGAACTGCTCTGAAGCGGTAATACCAGATTTACCCTCTTTCAATGATGCTAAAACTTCTTCGACGTTGTTACCGATACTTGAAACAATACCCATACCGGTGATTACGACTCGTTTCATGTGACATTCCTATAATTCTAAATTCAGCTAGATAATAACTAAGAAGCTTAACAAAAGTGGTCAGCTTTCCCAGAAATTCGTACAATCTCTATCAACATATCGCTTCAAATCACAAAATGATAGATTTTATGACCTCAATTACGAATGCAGAACTGGAATGGAATGAGTCTGGCACGCCAGTCTCAGACCAATTTAACGATGTTTACTTCTCCAATGTTAATGGTTTAGAAGAAACTCGCTACGTCTTTTTAAAGCAAAACCACCTTCCAGAGCGTTGGCTTGAGCACAACCACCGTCGTTTTGTGATAGCGGAGACCGGCTTTGGCACAGGTCTTAACTTTCTTGCAGTCTGGCAGTGGTTCGATACTTTCCTCAAGGATAACCCTCAAGCGATGACCAAAGAGTTACATTTCATCAGTTTTGAAAAATATCCTTTAAATAAAGAAGATCTCATCAAAGCCCACCAATCATGGCCAGAATTAGCGCAATACGCAGAACAACTGCAACAACACTACCCTATTGCTCTGCCTGAGTGTCACCGCATTGTACTGGGTGACGGGGCTATCACGCTTGATTTATGGTTTGGTGATATTAAAGATTGCATGCCTAACGTACCAACCCCACGTAAAGGTTTGGTTGATGCTTGGTTCTTAGACGGTTTTGCACCAAGTAAAAACCCTGAGATGTGGAACCAAAACCTATTCAACGGCATGGCCAAGCTCGCGAAACAAGATTGCAGTTGCGCCACCTTCACCGCAGCTGGCTTTGTTCGCCGTGGTTTAATCGAAGCTGGCTTTGCCATGAAAAAGGTCAAGGGCTTTGGCACTAAGCGAGAGATGATTGCCGGCCGACTTGGCGAGAAGCACCCGCACACCAACATCAAACCTTGGTATGGCTTATCAGAGCACTGTGACTCGCAAGACATCGCCATTATCGGTGGTGGTATCGCCAGTGCTGCGCTTGCAAAAGCCTTAAGCCACCGAGGTAAGAACATCACCCTTTACTGTGAACACCCACAAGCTGCAGGTAATGCCTCTGGTAATAACCAAGGCGCGATTTATCCGCTATTGAGCGAAGCAACATCGAACGTCTCTCGCATATTTGGCCCAGGGCTGCTGTTTGCTCGTCAGTTCATCAATCAAGCGGCACAAACTATTGAATTCGATCATAACTGGTGTGGTGTGAACATTTTGATGTGGGATGAGGGTTCGACTAAGAAGCTCAATCGTATGTTGGAAGGCAATTTCCACACCGACTTGATTCAGCGTTTATCACCAGAGCAAGCCAACGAAAAGATTGGCTTACCGGTCGACAAAGAGAGTGTTTACTTTCCGCTGGGTGGGTGGTTAAGCCCGCTTCAACTGACTCAGGGTCTTATTGGCAAGTTAGAACAGACCAATAAAGTAAGCACACACTATCAGCACCAAGTCACAGAGTTAAAGTGGCTCGAAACTGAACAGCAATGGCAACTAACCATTGATACGCCGCAAGGTGAAATTCAAACTCAGCACGACCAAGTCGTGATTGCGAACGGGCACAAGTTCACCCAATTTGAACAAACTCGCGCTGTTCCTTTGACGCCCGTTAAAGGGCAAGTGAGCCATATCCCAACCACGGAAAATCTCAGCCAGCTAAAAACCGTGTTGTGTTTTGATGGTTATTTAACGCCGCAGAATCCAAATAACGGCCACCACTGCATTGGTGCGAACTACGACAAAACTAATATCGACCAAGAATTTGATATTGAAGTTCAACAGCACAATGGCGATCGTCTTCACTGCTCGTTGCCGGATCAAGCGTGGACACAAGATGTCGATACCAGTGGCAACCTATCGCGCCAAGGTGTCCGAAGTGTAAGCCGCGACCACCTTCCGTTTGTCGGAAACGTTGGTGACTTTGAAGCCATTAAGGAGCAGTACCAAGACCTGCACAACTTCAACCCGCAGCGTGACTCGGTTGAGGATGTTGAAACGGTCACTAGCTTCCCTAACCTTTATTGCTTTATCGGGCTAGGCTCACGTGGCTTAAGCTCTACGCCATTATTGGCAGAAGTGTTAGCATCACAAATCTGTGGCGATCCGCTTCCTTTACCTGTTGATGTGCTTGAAGCGATTCACCCAAGTCGTATGTGGGTACGCAGACTGCGGAAAGGAAAAGCATTAACGGCTGGATGGGTTGCTGACAAGCACTCTAAATCCACCCGTAGTTTCTAGTTCAGCGATTCTAGTCTCTGAAACTAAAAGCTAAAAAGCCCGAGCGACGTTATGTCCCTCGGGCTTTTTGTTGTTCGTATTGTTCTAAACGGACGCGCTAAAAGAAGCAATGCTTAAAGCTTAGCAACCGCATCTTTAATCTGTCGAGCGATCGCTTCGTTACTGATAGAACCAGACGCAAAATCAAAGTTATCGTAGAAGCTTGGCACGGAAACTGACGCTTGCACATTGCCACCAAAGTAAGGGGCAGAACCGGTTGCTGTACCCAGTACCGTTTGTGCGCCGCCCGGGCCCGGTGAAGTCGCGAGATAAACCGCAGGCTTTTCGCCAAACACTGAACGCTCAATGCGTGTCGCCCAATCAAATAAGTTTTTGTACGCTGCTGGGTAGTGACCATTGTGTTCAGCGAACGAGATAACAAACGCGTCAGCTTCGGCTAAGTCACTCAAAAATGCTTGAGCACCTTCCGCTTGACCAATCTCTTTTTCAATATCTTCACTGAACATCGGGACATTATAATCGTTGATGTCTAGAACTTTAACGTCAGCACCTTCAATCAAGTTTGCTGCGTAAGTTGCGAGTGTTTTGTTGATTGAGGTAGAACTTGTGCTTGCGCCAAATGCGATAACTTTCATGATGTAACCTTTTCAGTAATTCCGTTAAGTAGGATTAGAATAACGTCTTCAGAAAATAGCACCACCACAATTAATGAACGGACTCATTCAAAAATTTCGAACGAGTCTCAATACATCAAGATTAAGCTTGGTTTTGTAGCTCAACCCAAAGGTCATTAACGATCGTGCGGTCTGCTGGCGTTAATTCCGTGCGAGCATCATCTAGGCTTTTTTCAATGCGAGCTTTTACTTCTGCCACATCCTCAATGCCTTCTTCTTCACATGAAGCCACAGAAAGAGAAATATGTCCACGCAAGTAACCACCAGCAAACAGCTCGTCATCGGATGCGTTTTCGATGCGAGCATCAATTACTTCGAGGAGTTTTTCTTCAAATTCGATAATCATAATCTTCTCTTATTTCACTATAAATTGGCTAGCACATAAAGGTTCGACATTGTAGAAGCGACGTAATGCTTCAGAGAGCATTTTGACACGAGGCGGAAGCCCAACTTCCAAGATACTCATGACTTCGCTATGTACTTTATTCATAAAGGCTAAACGGTCTGGCTCAAAATCGCCGTGTAGATTGTCACAGCTAACATTAAAAGGAAAGCCCGCGCTCATCGCAATGATCCATTCATACGCTTGTGGGCGAATTTCCACTTTTTCAAATTCAGCTTGAACCGCCTCATTACGTCCATCCGGTTCATACCAATAACCGAAATCTTCTAATAAACGACGTTCAGGGCCAGCAACACACCAGTGTGCTATTTCATGCAACGCAGAAGCGTAGAACCCACGCGCAAAAATAATTCTATGGTGTGGCGTCTCATTATTGGCAGGCAAATAAATTGGCTCATCTGCGCCTAGCTCCAATTTAGTATTAAAGCTGTCATAAAAAGTTTGATTAAAAATATCGATAATGTCTGAATATTGGTGAGTCATAAAACGTGCTTGAAATGAAATAAACAGGTGTATTTTGCGTTGTTTTCTCAGCTTGGTAAAGCTCCTATCAAGCGTAATGCTGTCAACACAAGCATTATCTACTATTGCACCACAGTCCCTCTCTGCGATAGGCAATGTCAAATTACTCAAATGGATTACTTCAACTAATCTGAAACCTTGATTCAGGGTACAAATATTCATTCGTCAACAAGCATTTTTGCTACTACACTCGCGCTTCATTTTTATATCCCTAAGGCCTATAACACTGCAATGTATAGACCTAAATTATAGAGCTACAGCAATGCTACTAAGTGTTTTGTATATCATTGGCATCACGGCAGAAGCCATGACCGGTGCTCTCAGTGCCGGCAAACAAAAAATGGATTGGTTTGGTGTAATGCTGGTTGCCAGTGCAACCGCAATCGGCGGTGGTACAGTACGAGATATCTTACTCGGCCATTACCCTTTAGGTTGGGTTGAAAACCCACAGTATCTGGCGATAACCTGTATCGCCGGTGTTATTACAACGGGCCTGGCTAAATGGGTAATTAAGCTAAAAGGCTTATTCATTCGTTTGGATGCGTTGGGGCTTATCGTGTTCAGCATCATTGGTACTAAAGTGGCGATGACCATGGGTCTGCATCCAATGATCTGCATGGTGTCGGCGCTAGTCACCGGTGTCTTTGGTGGTTTGCTACGTGACCTAATCTGTCGTCAAACACCATTGGTGTTGCATGAAGAGCTGTATGCCTCTGTCGCACTTGTCGCTTCAGGTTTATACCTAGGTTTGCTTGAACTGGGCATTAACGACGTAACCGCGACGACTGTTACACTCGTGGTGGGTTACTTGCTACGCATGGCGGCCGTACGGTTCAAGTGGCGCTTACCTTCATTCCAGCTTGATCCTGAAAGCTCTGTGCATTAATTAGAGAAAGCGTTCACTAGAAAACAAAAAGGGTTGCTCCAATAGGAAGCAACCCTTTTTTCATTTACTCAATCGCTAGATTTGAGGTGTATTGGTCGTTACGCCATGGTTTTGCCCACGATGACGTAGCAAGTGATCAAGCAATACAATCGCTAACATCGCTTCTGCGATCGGCACCGCACGGATACCCACACATGGGTCATGACGACCTTTCGTGATTAACTGCGTTGCTTCACCGTCTTTCGTGATCGTGTCACCAGGAACGGTAATGCTTGATGTGGGTTTAAGCGCAATGCTTGCCACAATATCTTGGCCAGTAGAAATACCACCTAAGATACCGCCAGCGTGGTTGCTGCTGAAACCTTCTGGAGTTAATGGGTCACGGTGTTCACTACCGCGTTGATTAACGACATCAAAGCCATCACCAATCTCAACACCTTTTACCGCATTGATGCTCATTAGAGCGTGCGCGATATCTGCATCTAGACGATCAAAGATTGGCTCACCAAGGCCTACAGGCACTTTAGTCGCCACCACTTGAATCTTCGCACCGATCGAGTTGCCTTCTTTTAGCAAGTCGCGAATCAGTTGGTCAAATTCTGGTACTTTGTCGGCATCTGGGCAGAAGAAAGCGTTGTTTTCAATCTCGTTCCAATCCACTTTATCAATGGAGATATCACCCATTTGAGAAAGGTAAGCTTGGATTTCAACACCAAATTCTTGTTTTAGGTATTTCTTCGCAATTGCCCCTGCCGCTACACGCATTGCAGTTTCACGAGCAGAAGAACGACCACCACCACGGTAATCACGCACACCGTACTTTTGATGGTAGGTATAGTCAGCGTGTCCAGGGCGGAACTTGTCTTTTATTTCGGAATAGTCTTTAGAGCGTTGGTCTGTATTTTCAATCAATAGACCAATAGAAGTGCCCGTAGTTTGGCCTTCAAATACACCTGATAAGATTTTCACTTCATCCGCTTCACGGCGAGCCGTTGTATAACGTGAGGTACCTGGGCGACGACGATCCAAATCTCTCTGAAGGTCTGCTTCGGTAATGTCTAATCCTGGTGGGCACCCGTCTACGATACATCCTAGTGCGATACCGTGACTTTCTCCGAACGTGGTCACGCGGAAATGTTGTCCGATACTGTTTCCTGCCATTACTTCCTCTAAATCAGCTATAAAACAGCAAGTTTGATTAATAAACCGACTGACTAATAACTTTACTTGTCTATTCTTCGTGAATTCATAGTCGCTTTATTACTAAATGATGTAAACCCCAAAAAACGAACAATTTTAACTTTCTGTTCGATGGCCCCAACGAAATGAACAACAAAGGAAAATGACTCGCGCGTCAAAAGACTGGTTTTTATGGTAGATAAAATGCAAAAAACCCGATAACTCGGAAAGTTATCGGGTTTCTTTAAATAATGGCACGCCCTGAAGGATTCGAACCTTCGACCACCTCCTTAGAAGGGAGGTGCTCTATCCAGCTGAGCTAAGGGCGCGCTACAGGGACGAATTATACGAATTAGAATCAGTAAAGCAACGGCTTTATGTAACATTATGATCTAAGTGAGTAAAAAAAGGGCAATAAGCCTATGGGTGTTGAAAATTAAGCCAAGGCAAACGTTTGCCCAATGGTAATTAAAAAGATTTTCTGGAATAATGCGCCAAAAACATCAGCCACTAACTTGAATATCAATAATAAGGAAATTCATGACTGCTCAAAATATTGATGGAAAGCTAATCTCTCAAACGGTTCGTTCTGAAGTAGCAGCACGTGTAAAAGCACGTAATGAAGCTGGATTACGTGCTCCGGGTCTAGCGGTTGTTTTAGTGGGTGAAGACCCGGCTTCTCAAGTTTACGTTGGAAGTAAGCGAAAAGCGTGTGAAGAGGTTGGCTTCGTTTCTAAATCTTACGATTTACCAGCCACTGCAACAGAAACAGAATTATTAGCCCTGGTCGATCAGCTAAACCAAGATCCAGAGATTGACGGTATTCTCGTTCAATTGCCTTTGCCTGCTGGTATCGATACAACCCACGTGCTCGAACGTATCACGCCAGAAAAAGACGTTGATGGTTTCCACCCATACAATGTCGGTCGCTTGGCTCAGCGGATGCCTAAGTTACGTTCTTGTACACCAAAAGGCATTATCACGCTGCTTGGTCGTTACAACATCGATCTACGTGGTAAACATGCGGTTGTCGTTGGTGCCTCAAACATCGTTGGTCGCCCAATGACATTAGAACTACTTCTTGCTGGCTGCACCACAACCACATGTCACCGCTTCACCAAAGATCTTGAAGGTCATGTTCGTCAAGCGGATGTGGTTGTGGTTGCCGTAGGGAAACCAAATTTCATTCCCGGAGCTTGGATTAAGAAAGGCGCTGTCGTGGTCGATGTAGGCATTAACCGTTTAGATTCAGGTAAGCTGGTTGGCGACGTTGAATACGATGTCGCGAAAGAAAACGCAAGCTTCATCACTCCGGTACCCGGTGGTGTTGGTCCAATGACCGTTGCAAGCCTAATCGAGAACACCATGATTGCTTGTGAGCAATTTCACTCGAAATAACGCACAAACGGCAACATAGATCGCGACACCTACCGTGACGTCAACAGACTAAAAAAGCCGCAATGTCATGCTCATTGCGGCTTTTTTGATAAGAAGTTTCGATAAGTCGTTATTCTACAATCAAAATTTCTAACGACGTTATCGAGTGTTTTAACAAGCTAGGATGACCCGTTATTGACTACGATTGGTATTATTACACTTTATTTTGTTCAAGCTGCTGTGGAGCGGGTAATAAACTAATGATTTCGCATTCTGTCGATATCAACTTATCCAAATCAGAACCTTGTGTAACTAAGCGGAACTCACCGTTAGTAATCACACCAAGTGGAATGGCTTTAGGGTAAAGAGTATTAAATTCATTAAGGTCAAACGCTTCTGTTAAACCTGTACTCTTAATTTGACTGCCTTGAGCCATCAGCGAATTCAGTTTCGAATACGTCATCCCTTCCGCAAACAAACGCCGGTTTTTACTGCGGCTCACATGATGTCTTTCGTGCTTAGTCTCTGATGACTCAAGTTCAAAGACTTTGTTGTCACCAAATTCACCCTGATAGTGCATACTGACTAATGGGTTCGTTTGACGATAAGGCGAAACAATCATGGCACGCCCTATCCCATCCAACTCGAGATTAATTTCTGCGTGGCTTGAGGCTGGATTACCGAAATAGACATTCAGGTTTTCCATCCGAGCCAAGCGAATGCTTTCCCAGTTGGTATCGGTAAGCACACTGTTAATGTTGTGTGTGGCCAAGATTTTAGCTAACTGTCTAGCAAAAAGAGTCGCACCAAAGAAAACCACACCTTGTGCTTTCTCTTGTGTCACTCCTAATCTTCTTGCCCACCAACTTGCAGTCAGGCTCTGAATCACAACCGTACCAATGATGACCAAAAACACCATAGGGACCAGCAAATCCGCCCCTTCAATTAATTGCTTTTCTTGAAGCTTAATAGCAAACAATGAAGAAACGGCAGCGGCGACGATCCCGCGAGGTGCCATCCAACTTAGGAACCATTTCTCGGCTGAAGTAAGATCGGTGCCGATCCCGCTGAGCCAAACACTCAAAGGACGAGCGACAAGCATAACAACCGCTAATAAGCCCACACCGCCCCAACCTATCGAGAGAAAATGCCCCGAATCCAATCGACTCGCTAACAGAATAAACAGGGCTGAGATCAGTAACACCGTCAGAGTTTCTTTAAACTCGATAATATCTTCAAGATCCAAACTTTTCACATTGGCTAGCCAAATCCCCATGATCGTCACAGTTAGTAAACCAGACTCTTCACTCAGGTCGTTCGAAAAGGAAAATGCGCCCAACATTAACGTCAGGACGGCTACGTTACGCAAATAATGCGGCACCCAATGCCCTTGCAGCATTTTGGCTATCACATAGCCACCGATGATCCCTAAGCTTAAACCTATGGACAGAGTCAGCCCTAATGCGGACAGTACATGGCTCGTCGGATCGGCTGAAGAGACAATGTATTCGTAAACGAGAACGGCAAACAGTGCGCCAATCGGATCTATCACTATCCCTTCCCATCGCAAGATACTGCCTAACGAAGATTTAGGCTGAATGCTTCGCAACATCGGAACAATAACCGTCGGGCCTGTCACCACAACTAATGCACCAAATAAAGCCGCTAATGGCCAACTGAAATCCACAAAGTAGTGAGCTCCAATAACAATGCACACCCATGTAATCAACATGCCGAAACTCACCAAGTGAGTCACCATCCGACCATGCCCTCTGATTTCTTTGAAATTCAAGGTCAGCGCGCCTTCAAATAGAATGATGGCGACACCTAATGAAATCAATGGGAACAACACATCGCCAAAGATGACATCAGGATTGAGGATATTTAACCCCGGACCGAGTAGCAAACCAACGATCAAGAGTGGAAGAATGGCAGGCACTCGTAAACGCCAGCCTAATAACTGGCACGCTAAGGACAAAAGCCCTATTAGCGCTAAGGAAGAAGTGATCGACAAATCCATTTTGCCTCCTAAATATGGGGACTGCCAATGGCAAAAATCTAAAATAAATGCAGAGAAAAAGGACTCCGAGGAGTCCTTTTTCTCATTTGGCCTATGATAGGCTAAATGCTATTCAAAACAGAGTTAGTCTCTTAATCAAACTTAATTCTGTCAGCTAAATGGCTAACGGCTAAAGCAAAGTAATAAGAGCGATTCCACTTCATTAACACATTGTAGTTGTTGTAAACGAGGTATGCGCGACCCGCTTCGTCATCCGGCATAATCAACCAAGCTTTGATGTCTTCATCTAACATTGGAAGTGGACGATCGTCGTAACGCTTGATACCAAGTTCAGACCACTCTTTTAGGTATTTCGCTTTCCCTTCACCTCGTCCTTGCAGGTCAAGAGACACCGTTGATGGCACATGAACCTGACGACCCCAAGTATATTTGTCATCCCAACCCGATTTGCTGAGATACTTGGCCGCCGAAGCAAAGACATCTTCTTCGGTTCCCCAAATATCTTTCTTTCCGTCACCATTACCATCAGCGGCATAAGCAAGAAATGAGCTTGGCATAAACTGAGGTTGTCCCATCGCGCCTGCCCACGATCCTTTCATATCTTTAGGGGCAATATGACCTTGTTCGAGAATCGTCAATGCCGCCATCGCTTCTTTACGGAAAAATGCTTCTCTACGCCCCTCATAAGCCATCGTCGTCAAAGCATCGATAACACTGTAATGGCCCGTGAACTGACCAAAATTACTCTCTACGCCCCATAGAGCGACAATGAATCTCGGCTGCACACCGTATTCATCGCCAATGCGCTTTAGCGCTTGATAGTGTTGTTTATACAACGATTTCGCTTGTTTCACTTTCCAACCAGGGACAGCTCGTGGAATATACTCATCCAACGTCAGTTTCTTTTCGGGTTGATTTTTGTCCGCTTTCACCGCTCTGGGCTTAAACGTCACGCCATCGAAAGCTTCATCAATAATCGCTTCAGAAATACCTTGCTCTCGGCCTTGTTGCTTTAATGTTTCCACATACTGTTCAAAGCTGACACCTTCAGCTTGAACTGAAGCAATGGTTAGGCTATTACCCAAAAGTAACGCCGATAATGCCAATATCGTTTTTGAAAATTTATACAATGACCATTCCTCCTTGAATAGGGTGACTATCACTCATCATCTTGAGCATTATGTTGAGCTTTACGCTCTTTGTGTCGTTCAAGTTCGTTGACAGGCGGAGGCGGAACTTGCAAAAAGAAACCATCGGTATTGAGTGACTCTCTCACTTTGTCGATGTTCACTTGCGCTAACTTTCGGCCGTCCATTTTAATTACCATGACAAAACTAGGTTTACCAAACATTTGCATCAATGCGTCAGGAACTTGTGAAAAATCATCCTTTTTGGGGATATAAAGATATGTTCCTTCTTTCTTTGAACTCTTATATATRGAACACAGCATGACAAACCTTTTTAAATGTTTATGACTACAAAACTCTCACTTGCGAGAGCTATAGTTTATGTTAGGGAAATTTTGGGAACAAAACGTTCATTTGACAACAAGATTACTTGCTGTGCTTGGTTTGGGAATATAACATGATAAGTCTCGTTTCAGGCAATGCCCTTTATTTTTTATTAATAAATAATTGTTACCCATTCGCTATTGAGGTCCTGTAGTTTTTCGATGCCTAGTAACCCAGATCTAAAAGGTAGTAGTTTTACGCTATCTGTTTTGCACTTATCCGATGATCAAGTCGAAAATGCAGTCTCTTTTCTTCAAGAGAAAGTCGACCAAGCACCGACGTTTTTCGCCGCAGCCCCTGTTGTTATAAATATCAGCAAAGTGGTTGGCGATATTGATTTCGTGCAACTAAAAAATGGCATATCTCAAGCGGGAATGATTCCCGTTGGCGTAACGGGTTGCTCAGATAAACGCATGCAAAACCTAGCTAAAGAAGCAGGATTCGCCGTGATGACGGCAAGCAAGTCGCCATCTCAAGCTCCTGCCCAAATGGCACCGATTAAAGTCGTCAGGACCCCGATTCGTTCTGGTCAGCAAGTGTATGCCAAAGATGGTGATTTGCTGATTCTTAGTCATGTGAGTGCAGGCGCGGAAGTGATTGCTGATGGCAGCATCCATATTCATGGCACGCTACGTGGCCGTGCGATTGCAGGTGCAAGTGGCCAATCTGACGCGAAAATAATTTGTAATGATTTACAAGCTGAGTTGGTTTCGATTGCTGGTAATTACTGGCTCAGCGACCAAATTGATAGCGAATACTGGCAGAAAAAAACCATGTTCAGTATGGCAAACGGTGTATTACACGTTGATGTCATCGCAATATAAGAGAAATAAAAGGAAAACAAGAATGGCACGCATTATCGTTGTAACGTCAGGCAAAGGCGGGGTAGGCAAAACGACCTCCAGTGCAGCTATTGCCTCAGGACTGGCTTTAAAAGGGAAAAAAACCGCAGTTATCGACTTTGACATCGGTCTGCGTAACCTAGATTTAATCATGGGTTGTGAGCGCCGAGTTGTGTACGATTTTGTGAACGTTATCAATGGTGAAGCAACGCTAAACCAAGCGATGATCAAAGATAAGCGTACAGAGAACCTGTTCATTCTTCCTGCATCTCAAACTCGCGATAAAGATGCCCTGACGAAAGATGGGGTTCGTCGTGTGTTTGATGAACTGGATGAAATGGGCTTTGATTTTATCATTTGTGACTCTCCTGCTGGCATCGAGCAAGGAGCTCTGATGGCGCTGTATTTTGCGGATGAAGCCATTGTAACCACCAACCCTGAAGTTTCTTCAGTTCGCGATTCAGACCGTATTTTAGGCATCCTTGACTCGAAGTCTCGCCGCTCTGAAGACGGATTAGAGCCAGTGAAAACACACCTTCTACTGACACGCTACAACCCTACACGTGTCAACCAAGGCGAAATGCTCAGTGTTGAAGACGTTGAAGAGATTTTGCACATTTCTCTACTGGGTGTGATTCCAGAGAGTCAAGCAGTACTGAACGCGTCAAACAAGGGTGTTCCTGTCATTTTTGACGAAGCAACCGACGCCGGTATGGCTTACAATGATACAGTAGAACGACTACTGGGTAGCCAAGTGGACTTCCGTTTCTTAACGGAGCAAAAGAAAGGCATCTTCAAAAGACTGTTCGGGGGCTAATACGCAATGTCATTATTAGAGTTTTTTAGACCACAGAAAAAGACGACCGCAAATCTAGCTAAAGAGCGTTTGCAGATCATTGTTGCCGAGCGCCGTAGTCATGACGACCCCGCTCCATCGTACTTACCGCAACTGAAAGAAGACATCTTGAAGTGCATTGCGAAGTACGTTGATGTCGACCCGTCGATGGTTGATCTGACGTTCGAACACAAAGATGACGACATCTCAGTACTCGAGCTGAACGTTAAACTTCCAGAAGAAGAGCGATAGCCTTTCTGTTCGAAATCGACCAGCCGTCTGTGGCTTATGTCGACGGAATAAAAAAGAGAGCCTAGGCTCTCTTTTTTGTATCGGTCATTGAATCACTGTCACTCAATTCGATTGTATAACAACAAGCGGTTATTTGATCGCTTTACTCAGCTTCTCACCAACCACATCTAAACGCCAGCCTTGCATCACATCAGGTAACTTCTCTGGGTTACGATTGTGCTTCCACACCCAACTTAACACTTGGTTAAGTTGCTTCTTCGACGCCAAAAACTCAGTTGCTAAGCCACTGTGTTGCGATGCGACTTTCACTTCATCTTTCAACACTTTGAACAGCTGTTTGTAACCTGGGTGGTCCATCAGACGTTCTACTGGCGCTGGGTACTCTTCTTCTGGCGTATGCTCAGCCAATTTCACGATGGAGCTGATCTTGGCGCTATGGCGACGCACAGAGCGGTAATCAAAACCTTCTTGCTCCATATGCTTAGGATCTTTGATCGCGAATCGAGCCACTGCCCATAAGTCTTGTTCTTTAAAGACAAAGTTCAATGCCAAATCACGCTTAATCGCTTCTTTTAGACGCCAAGTTGCTAAAGGTCTCAAAATTGCTAACTGTTGAGGTTTTAGCTGCCACGCGCCTTTAATATCAAGGTAAGCGTTGTCTGGGTTTGCTTTACGGATGCGCTTAGCCACTTGTAAATCAGACTCTTGTTGCGCCGCTTCCCACCAGCCCGCTTCCATCACTTTTTCGAGAAGCTTGTTGTACATTGGCATCAAGTAGTGAACATCTGCGGCAGCATAGTCGAGTTGCTTTTGAGAAAGTGGACGAGCTAGCCAGTCAGTACGAGATTCACTCTTATCTAGGTCAACACCAACAAACTCTGAAACCAGAGCCGCAAAGCCCGTTGATAAGCCATAACCTAAGAATGCCGCCATGATCTGCGTATCAACCATTGGCGTTGGTGTGCAACCAAATGCGTTTTGGAAGACTTCTAAATCTTCGCCACACGCGTGCAGCACTTTCAATACTGAAGCGTCTTTCAACAGCCCAACAAAGGGAGTCATTTCATCAAGAGCAATAGGATCAATCAGTGACAGCGTTTCACCATCAAATAACTGAATTAAGCCTAATTGAGGGTAATAGGTTCTTGTACGAACGAACTCTGTATCAAGCATAACAACATCGGCTTCACGTGCTTGTTGGCAAACTCGCTCAAGGTCTTTCACTTGGGTAATGATTTGATAATCCACAAAAACTCTCACTGATTTACTTTGATTGTCGGATACAAAAATGCCGACATTAACTGTCGGCATTCTAACACCATTTTTCAGCGCTCGCTTAGATTAAGCGCCTGAACGATTTCAGGTGCACCCCAAGCATTACTCACTTGCGCGTTTGGCAAGCTCTGCGTCGTTTTCTTCACGAAGCACTCGGCGCAAGATTTTGCCTACATTGGTTTTTGGTAGTTCTTCACGGAACTCAATCAATTTAGGGATCTTGTAACCCGTTAGGTGTTCACGACAGTGTGCGATAATGTCTTCTTTGGTTAGGCTAGGATCACGCTTCACAACATAGATCTTAACCAACTCACCAGACACTTCATGAGGTTGACCAATAGCGGCCACTTCTAACACTTTGCCATGAAGAGCCACTACGTCTTCAATTTCGTTCGGGTAAACATTGAAGCCTGACACAAGAATCATGTCTTTCTTACGGTCAACGATGTACAACAAGCCTTCGTCATCAAACTTGACGATATCACCAGTCGATAACCAACCCTCTTGGTCGATCACTTCTTTGGTCGCTTCAGGACGCTGCCAGTAGCCTTGCATCACTTGTGGACCACGAACCTGCAATTCACCCACTTGGTCATTACCAACCACTTTACCTTCATCATCCACAATACGAACTTCTGTCGATGGTACCGGTAGGCCGATTGCCCCCGTGTAGTCTTGTAGATCGTATGGGTTACCTGTGACCAAAGGAGCACATTCGGTTAAACCATAACCTTCTAAAAGGTGAACGCCTGTTGCTTTCTTCCATTGCTCAGCAACAGCGCGTTGAACCGCCATACCACCGCCAACAGATAAACGCATATTACTGAAATCCAATTCGTGGAAATCTTCGTTATTCACGAGCGCGTTGAACAATGTGTTTACGCCGGTAATCGCAGTAAACGGAACCTTTTGCAGCTCTTTAATAAAGCCGGGAATGTCACGCGGGTTCGTAATCAGAAGGTTGCGCCCCCCCATCTCAATAAACAGTAAACAGTTCACCGTTAGTGCGAACACGTGGTAAAGCGGCAATGCCGTTACGACCAATTCACGGCCTTCTTGCAGCACAGGGCTGTATGCCCCTTTCGCTTGAAGGACGTTCGCAATCATATTGCGGTGCGTTAAGATTGCCCCCTTCGCTACCCCCGTTGTCCCCCCGGTGTACTGTAAGAATGCGATGTCATCGCCCGCCATAAATGGCTTCACGTACTGTAGACGACGGCCCTTATGCAATGCTTTTCTAAATGAGATAGCACCCGGTAGATCGTACTTAGGTACCATACCTTTTACGTATTTCACGACGAAGTCGACAATCGTCCCTTTCGCTCGTGGTAGCATTTGCCCAAGGCTGGTTAAAACAACGTGTTTAACCGGTGTTTTGTCAACGACCTTCTCTAGCGTACTCGCAAAGTTAGAAACGATCACAATCGTCTTGGCACCAGAATCATTCAGCTGATGTTCAAGTTCACGAGGCGTATACAGTGGGTTGACGTTCACAGCAATCATACCGGCACGTAATACACCAAAAAGTGCAATTGGGTATTGCAGCAAGTTTGGCATCATCAGTGCAACACGATCGCCCTTCTTCAGTTTTAGATCATTCTGTAAATAAGCCGCAAAAGCACGACTGCGCTCTTCAAGCTTACGGAATGTCATAATAGATCCCATGTTCTCGAATGCTGGTTGGTCGGCGTACTTCTGTACCGACTGTTCAAACATTTCAATAAGAGATGGGTACTGATCTGGATTGATCGTCTCTGGTACGTCACTTGGATAACGTGAAAGCCAAGGTTTATCCACTATGTTACTCCTCGTTTATCAGCTTACGACTGCTCGCCGCTATTTGTCATTGCGGTATTACAGCACAGCTTTAGTGCATGAGCACTAAAAGGCTCAAACACTTGTTTAAATTTTGTTAACTACACCAAGAATTAGTTCTGAAACTAACTCTGGGCTCTCTAAATGGCAATGATGTCCGCCAGGAACCATCTCTATCTGCGGAGGACTATGCTCTGATTTGTAGCGGTTATGCTGCAAATATCGAAATCCATGACTCCCTAATATGACTAATTGGGGACATTCTATCGCCGCCATTATCGCTTCAGCATGCGCTTGCGACATTCGATAGAGCGAATCACACTTTAGGTTTGGGTCGCATCGCCATTGCCAAGAGTTCTCGCATTCGACAATACCTTGATCAACAGTACCTCGCTCAACGATTCCTCGTTCAACAATAGGTGCGATGAGTTCAGCATCAATTTGGTTGGCGTGAGCTCTCAACTTAATTGCATCCTCAAGGCTAGCTAAAGGACGTGAAGGTTTTCTGCGCTGTCGAAGACGACTGAGTACCCCATCCCTCAAGCGAGAGACCGTTTCTTGGGGAGCTTCTGAAAGAGGTCCGTGACCTTCAATTTGAATTAATCCTGACACTTTTTCAGGAAAGGCGGCACTATAGCAACTTGCGATCAATGCACCAAGAGAATGTCCTACTAGAACCAGTCTGTTTGGTGATAATTTAACCACCAACTGATACAGGTCATCAATATAGTCATGAAATGGGTAATAACTGCCCAATTTGTGCGATGAGAAACCATGTCCAAAAAGATCGATAGCGACGAGGTGAGCATTAGGAGAAGATTGAGCCACTTGCTTCATGATCTGATTAAAACTGGCGGCGTTATCTAGCCAACCATGAATAAAAACGACCGTCGTGGCTGTGGGGTGTGGATTGCCAATCTGTTGTGTTGCAAGCGTCCCATTGGCCAAAGAGTATGACTTTTCAATCATTGAGAATGTTTCTCCCCACTTTATGTTCTTGAACGAAGGCATGGTGCTCACCTATTCCACGTTTTGAATGACACGTTTAAGCTTAACTCTTGCCTGCAACCACAAATAGAGAAATGAATAAAGGAACAATAGATAGATATAAAATTGTAACCAATCACGGTTGCTGCGTTTGGTCACAAGCGTTGGTTATAACCAGTCACACAAAAGAAAAATAAAGATCATCATCCATGATGCGATTAGGGAGAACCACTAAGATGGCGACACAGGCTTGAGCAAAGCTAGATATAAATATCAACCCCAATAAGCTTCGCAAGTTCCTCTTTTTTTGCCTGATTCATCACGTCCATATACTCTTCCATTGCACGTCGTCCACGCCCTTCGGGAAGGTCATATTGCACCTGAGCTTTATGGATCTCAGATTCTTTGACTTGGCGGATAGAATGCGAGACAGCATTCGCGACCTTAGTTGGCTGACCAACTGAGGTTTTTGCATTGCCTTTTTTTACCCCATTCTTTTTGTTGGTTCGATTGGGTTTGGAAGTGTGCCCTATCGAAGAAGGAGGTAAGCCGTTTATTGAAACCATGCTTGGAGATTCGTAGACCTGATTTAAATGATTTGTTGGTTAACTTTAATAGCGGCTCTACACAATGAATTATAGAGCCAAAGTCATAGATATTTACACGTACTCGCCGTCGTTTATTCGCGGCCTGGTAGCTTTTTCCACGTCACTTTATCACGAAGATAAACAGGCTCAGACTCTTCGGCTGCGACCGCTTTACCTTCTGCATAAGCAAATTGAGCAAGGAAGGCCATATCTTGAGCTTCTGGAAACAGCACCTCACACGCTTTAGTGTGGATTGCAAGTGTGTCCATGTGCTCTGCATACGCTTCCCAACCGGTGCCGACTTTTGCCCATGTCTCAGAGTCAACGTCAAGCTGCGCGGCTAATTCGCTTGGCGGTGTCACACATTCAGCATCAACCGCCGTCCAACGACCATCTTGCTCTCGACGGTATCGAGCCCAGTACACTTCACTCATGCGCGCATCAATCGCAGCTGCAACGTGAGTTTCACCAAATTTACGGTAGCTACCCTGCGCCATCGCAGCCAATGTAGAGACACCGATCATCGGTAAATCAGCACCAAAAGCCAAGCCTTGAGCAATCCCAATGCCAATACGCACGCCCGTGAAGCTACCAGGACCTTGGCCAAACGCAATAGCATCGATATCGGTTAAAGCGACATTCGCTTCTTTCAGTACTTCATCAACCATAGGTAGAATTTTTTTCGTATGGTCTCGAGGAGCCTCTTCGCTACGTGCGAATACCTGGTCACCCATTACTAATGCAACTGAACAGTTTTCAGTTGCGGTATCTACTGCAAGAATTTTTACGCTCATTTGTGTCTCAAATATTCGTTATCTAATCTAAAAATAATGGCTAAACTCACCCATGCCAATTAATCAGCAGCGGTTGAATGATCTTTAGCTAAGAATTCTTTAATGACCCCTAAGTCACGTGTGCGAGGGATCGGCGGTAAACTCGCCAAAAATATGCCACCGTAATCGCGTGTCACCAATCGGTTATCGCAAATAATCAGAGCACCACTATCGCGTTTGTCACGTATCAATCGGCCAACACCTTGTTTCAAGGTTATCACAGCGTCTGGCAACTGTACTTGTGCAAAAGGATCCCCCCCTTTTAACTTACAGTCCTCAATTCGAGCCTTAAGCAAAGGATCATCAGGAGCCGTAAAGGGCAATTTATCGATAATAACACAGCTTAATGCGTCGCCCCTAACATCGATCCCCTCCCAGAAGGCCCCCGTCGCCACCAACAATGCGTTACCCAATTCCATGAATTCGGCCAACGTTTTTTGTTTACTGGTCTCACCTTGCAATAGAACAGGTACAGTGAGTGTTTCACGAAATCGCTCGCCCAACTCTTTCATCATGCTGTGTGAAGTACACAAAAAGAAACAGCGACCTTGATTTTGCTCAATCACCGGGGTCAACATTCTTACTAGTTTATCCGCGAGACCGGGGCTATTCGGTTCAGGAAGATAACGAGGCACACACAAGCGCGCCTGATTCGGATAGTCAAACGGGCTTGGCAACGAGAACTGTGCTGAAGGCGTTAAGCCAAGTCGCGATGTGAAATGATCGAAATCATCCGACACCGCCAAGGTCGCAGAGGTAAACACCCAAGCCCCCGGTTTAAGCTCAATTTGTTCGTAAAATTTATCCGCCACGGAAAGCGGCGTGATGTGCAAAGCAAAGTGGCGTGGCGTGGTGTCATACCAATACGAGTAGCCGGAAATCGACACATCACACACACGTTCGATACGCGACTTAATCATGGTGGCGCGTTCGAAAGCCGTATCTAACAGTTGACTCCGCCCAAGTGCTAACTTCAATACATCCACTGCGAGTTGTAGAGCATCTTGTAAACGCACCAACTCTCTCGCTATCGATTGGGATTTTAAAGCCTCACGCCAGTTACCACGGAAGCCAGTATCGCCAAGAACAATGCGTAAATCGGCAGCTGACTGAATGAGTTTATCTCCGACTTTTTGCAATTGACGCATGTCTTTGGCTTCAGTGCGGTAGGCAATCTCAATGTCTTTGGCTAATTCTTGGATCTGTCGACTCGACACAGATTGACCAAAATAGTGGCTGGCAATATCAGGAAGTTGATGCGCCTCATCAAAAATAAACACATCGGCTTCAGGGATCAGCTCACCAAATCCGGTCTCTTTAATCGCTAAATCCGCTAAGAACAGGTGGTGATTCACAACCACCACATCGGAATCCATCGCTTTTTTACGCGCTTTAAGCACAAAGCAATCGGTATAACTCGGGCATTCTTTACCCAAGCAATTGTCATTGGTTGAAGTAATAGTAGGAATGATAGGGCTATCTTCAGCAATATCATCACAGTCACCTAAATCGCCCGTTTGTGTTGACGACGACCAGCTGCGCACCTTCACCAACTGAGCTAAAAACGTTGGATCGGTGTGAGTACCATGACTTTCGATCATTTGCCGACTCAACCGGTCTAAGCACAAATAGTTTGAACGACCTTTCAGCAGAGCAACCTGACCATAAAAGCCAAGCGCATCAACCATTAATGGTAAATCACGATGGAACAACTGCTCTTGAAGGTTTTTAGATCCCGTACTAATAATGATTTTCTTGCCACTGAGCAGTGCCGGCACGAGATAAGCAAACGTCTTACCCGTTCCCGTCCCAGCCTCAACAACCAATTGGCTCTGTTGTTGGATAGCTTGAGAGACGGCTTCAGCCATGTCCAATTGGGCCTGTCGTGGTTGAAATCCAGGGATAGCTTTACCCAGAGCACCGTCAGCAGAAAACGTTTTAGATATCATAGAGTACGAGATTGAGAAAAATAGGACATGAATTATGGCAGGTTTAGTCAGTCGGCGCGAATCAAGAATGACTTTGCACCGACGCTATAAAGGTTATGCTAATCTGCCTGAAAAAGGCAAAGTTGAGGAAAGATTAAAGCCTGATTTCTATTTTCTGTTGAGATAACGCGACAACCAAGGGGCTCCTTCAAATTGGTCATCACAAGGCTGTATCGCTTTTGCTGCATCGATTGGAGAGGTTTTACTTTCCCACAACTCATTTAAAACCTGACCATCGAGATCAGGGCCTCCCACTAATGAATTGACACGCTTGCAGTACAGTTTTTTTGCTAATAACTCTTTATCCATAAGTACTACCTCTATTTTAAGCCAAGACTGAACTGCCAAGGCTGAACTTCCACTGCTTGTTTCAGGGCAAAGCTTTGAAAATAAAGCCTCTGCTCAGGGTCTCTCAAAACGGATATTTCTACATTAAGCCATCTATCGAAGTCACGGATGGACTGCAGAATAGGTTGAAACCAATCTGATAATAGATTACTTATAATGAAGATATTGCGGTTCAGCTCACCCTTCGACGGCCTGCATTTAATTTGAAGAACAAAAATATTTCATGGAAGTAAGATGCAAATGGAAAGAAAAACGTTATTAACACATTGTACTGACGCCCCAGGGCTCATCTCAAAAATCACCAACATTTGTTACAAGCACCAACTCAATATTATTCACAATAATGAGTTCGTAGATAACACCTGTGGCCACTTTTTCATGCGTACCGAGTTAGAAGGGTATTTCAATAATGAAACCTTGCTTGCCGATTTAGATCAAGCCCTACCAGAACATGCAATGCGGAAACTTGTTGATTCCTCTCGTAAGCGTGTTGTTATCTTAGTGACCAAAGAAGCACACTGTCTTGGTGATATTCTGATGAAGAACTTCGATGGTAGCTTAGATGTTGAAATCGCCGCCGTTGTCGGTAACTACGACGCTCTACAAAGTTTAACCGAACGTTTCGATGTCCCTTACCACCATATTTCTCACGAAGGATTAAACCGAGAAGAACATGAGCAGAAGATGCTTGAAGTGATTGAGCAATATGAGGCTGACTACCTCGTACTTGCGAAGTACATGCGCGTGCTAACTCCGGGGTTTGTTGAGAAATTCAATCATAAGATCATTAACATTCACCACAGCTTTTTACCTGCGTTTATTGGTGCGAAGCCATACCAACAAGCGTATGAGCGTGGCGTAAAAATCATTGGTGCAACGGCGCACTTCGTGACCAACGATTTGGATGAAGGCCCAATCATTAAGCAAGATGTTATCCCTGTGGATCACAACTTCAGCGCGAAAGACATGGCACAAGCCGGTCGTGACGTAGAGAAGAATGTATTAAGTAAGGCGTTAAATAAGGTAATCAACGATCACGTGTTTGTTTATGGCAACAAGACAGTGATCCTGTAAACCAAATATGGGACCAACTAAAACGCGCAATAGGATTAACCCATTGCGCGTTTTTTGTAGCTGATGATCAGACTCGCTTTATGAGATGCCCGACTACGCTCCTTCGTCGCTATCGGGAATGACGAACTCGATGATGAATCTTCCAGCTATAGGCTCTAACATACGTCCTCGAATACTCAGTCTCTCAGTCTCCAAAGAGAAACTCTGGCAAACACTCTCGAACACCCCGTCATTCCGACGAACCTAGGCGAGATCAGGAATCTATTGTCAGCAACTATCTACTCAAATTAAGCCTGTTCTGATTCCACAATCTTCTTCAAAGAGTGTGGGTGCAACTTGATGCAAATCCCTTGATGTTTAAAAGCCACAGTTGGGTTATTCAAACGTTCACCCTCGCCTTTTGGGCTAGAGAGTTTGATCTTAACGCCTTGCTCAGCCAGTGTTTCAAAGTTAGCAGCGAACTGCGGGTAAGTTTCTTTAAGATCCGCTAGGTACTCATCAGCCGTTTGAGCGTGAGACGGAATCACAAACTCAATGTGTTCCCAATCTTGGCTTGGGTAAATTTTACCTTCTGCAGGGTATGGCAACTCTAAGCATTCAATTTTCCAGCCAAGGCTTTGCAACGGTTCATCGAAAGCCAACACCACAATTGGACGACCATTGATCATCGCCTCTGAAATCGTAGAGCCATAATCAGACCATGCTTGATGCGCAGATTTCGCGAGCTCAGTGTCATTGATTCTTAGCGCAATATGATCCGCTTGAGCAAAGCTTAAATCCAAACCTAATCTATTTCCTAGGTTCTCAATCTTTGCCATAAAGATATCAAGGCGGGCGATCATTTGTTGTGGTTCTAGTTCAGCTTGCTTCAGGCTCATCATCATTGTCTGTGTTCTCCAAATAATGGCTGCATGTTATCAGTTTTGTCCTTAGCAACAAGCGTTGCTTTAGCAAAAAGTTACTGAATAGATACGCAGTCTTAGTCTTCTAAATAGGTAAAGTTAGCTAGGTAAAAGTCGTCGAGCAAAAACCTCTCAGGAAATGTCAATTTTCTATCAATTCGACCTATAAGAAGCCTCACAAAATTGGTATGATTAACTCCATTTTTGTGAACTTAAACAGAGTCTGTTGCTCATTTCGGCATTAAATCGTTAGCTAGAAGCATAATTAACCAATTTAGTCGCCACGAAATAACGCCCCACTCTTATCATCCTTGAATTGAAGGAAACGCGCGTGAATATCCAAGCACTTATTAATGACAAAGTATCTCAGGCTCTAGAAGCCGCTGGCGCACCTGCAGGCTCTCCTGCCGCTGTTCGCCAATCTGCAAAACCACAATTTGGTGACTACCAAGCAAACGGCGTTATGGGTGTTGCTAAACGACTGGGCACTAACCCTCGAGAATTTGCTCAAAAAGTATTGGACGTTCTAAACCTAGACGGTATCGCTTCTAAAGTTGAAATCGCAGGTCCAGGTTTCCTAAACATTTTCCTTGATGAAGCTTTTTTAGCACAGCAAGCAGACACAGCACTTTCTGATTCTCGCCTTGGTGTCACTCTTGCTGAAACACAAACGATTGTTGCGGATTATTCTGCGCCAAACGTTGCCAAAGAGATGCACGTTGGTCACCTACGTTCAACCATCATCGGTGATGCGGTAGTTCGTACTCTTGAGTTCCTAGGCCACAACGTTATCCGTGCTAACCACATCGGTGACTGGGGTACTCAATTTGGTATGCTTATCGCAAACCTTGAGCGCGTTCAAGCTGAGTCTGGCGAAGTTTCAATGGAGCTTGCTGACCTTGAAGGCTTCTACCGTGAATCTAAAAAGCTGTACGATGAAGACGAAGAATTCGCCGTTAAAGCACGTGGCTACGTTGTTAAACTGCAAAGCGGCGACGAGTTCTGCGCAGAGATGTGGAAGAAGCTGGTTGACGTTACGATGATTCAAAACCAACGTAATTACGACCGTCTAAACGTGTCTCTTACTCGTGATGATGTAATGGGTGAAAGTATGTACAACAACATGCTACCTGCCATTATTGCCGATCTGAAAGCGCAAGGTATTGCCGAAGAAGATGATGGCGCACAAGTTGTGTTCCTCGATGAATACAAAAACAAAGATGGCGACCCAATGGGTGTTATCATCCAGAAACGTGACGGCGGCTTCCTTTACACAACAACGGATATTGCTTGTGCAAAATACCGTTTTGAAGAACTGGGCGCAGACCGCGTACTGTACTTTATCGACTCACGTCAACACCAACACCTAATGCAAGCTTGGTCTATCGTTCGTAAAGCGGGTTATGTCCCAGAATCTGTTTCTCTAGAACATCACGCGTTCGGCATGATGCTAGGGAAAGATGGTAAACCCTTCAAGACTCGTGCTGGCGGTACTGTTCGTCTTGCTGATCTTCTTGATGAAGCCGAAGTTCGTGCTGCGCAGCTGATCGAATCGAAGAACCCAGAACTCGCAGAAGACGAAAAGAAAGCGATCGCTAACACCGTAGCGATGGCATCAGTTAAGTACGCAGACCTTTCAAAGCACCGTACAACGGACTACGTGTTCGATTGGGACAATATGCTTGCGTTCGAAGGTAACACTGCACCCTACATGCAATACGCATACACTCGTGTTGCTTCAATCTTTGCTAAAGCGGGCATTTCGATGGACTCGCTTGAAGGTGAAATCAAAATCACTGAAGAGAAAGAGAAAGCACTTATTGCTAAGCTTCTGCAATTTGAAGAAGCCGTACAGTCTGTTGCTCGCGAAGGTCAACCACACATCATGTGTAGCTACCTGTTCGAACTTGCTGGCCAGTTCTCTAGCTTCTACGAAGCGTGCCCTATCCTAGTTGCTGAAGATGAAACGGTGAAACAAAGCCGTCTGAAACTCGCAGCACTGACAGCTAAGACTATCAAGCAAGGTCTATCGCTTCTAGGTATCGACACGCTAGAACGCATGTAAGCGATTCGAAGTTCGAGAAAATTAGAAAGGTTGGTGTGAAAGCGCCAACCTTTTATTGTCTCTGGAGGTTCGATTATCTATGCAACTCACCGTCCGACTCAATAAGCGATCTGCGACTATATTCCTTCGTCGCTCTAAGAGATGACGAAACATATTTCTACCCGACCATCATACCCTACAGTGAGGCACTAACGTGGTCGGAATCTGCTGATTAAGAACGTAAGCCCTAGCCACATTCCACCTCCAACCTTATACTCATGTAAAACAATTAATTGGAAAGATCATGAGCTTCGAACTTCACCCGCAACTTGCGAAAGACACCACACTTATCGGCGAATTTCCACTGAGCTTGGCTCTGCTACACAAAGATAACGCTGTGCCTTGGGTTATCTTGGTACCAAAACGTGCCGACCTCAAAGAGTTGCACCACTTACCCATGAAAGAGCAACAACAGTTCCTACATGAATCTCAGGCGGTAAGCCAAGCACTTGAAGCCACGTTCCAACCAGACAAATTGAACCTTGGTGCGCTGGGTAATATGGTGCCACAACTGCACATCCACCATATAGCACGCTTCAAAGACGATATCGCATGGCCAGGTCCAGTATGGGGTAATACCAAAGGCGAGCAGCGCAGTGAAGAAGAGCAAACCACTATCCTAACTCGTATACAAAATGTTCTGTCACTGAGTTCTATCTTCAAAAAAGCGTAATTCGAACTCATCACATTACGCTTTAAAACAAGATCGTTGAGAAAAAGCACATAACAAAAAGCCGCTCTACAATCGTTGAGCGGCTTTTAATGTTCTACTCTCGCTATTTTCAACGAGTATACAAAACTCTGAACTACATCATCACGTTAAGAGACAGACCCTCTTGTTTGCTGATGGTGTAACGTATACGGGTGGTATGCCCATGTTTGTTAGTATCAACCAAACGCGAGATTTTGCCTTTCTTGACCCACACATTCAGCATTGCATCGACGCCGTCTTCACTCAGACCAAATTTTGCAGCGAGTTCTTTACGCGCTGCGACGCCTCGGTTATCAATGTATTGATGAAGTTCAGTTAAGATCATACCACTTGCACCTCTAATACTTGTTGCTTACGGCCGACTTTCTTAAAGACTCGATAAGTCAGTACAAAACCTCCGGCAATCGCTACCATCCATACCGCGCTGCTGATAGGGTGAACTGCGAAATTTGCCGCTTGGTAATAGAAGGTCGCACCGAAATAGCCAAGCGCCATCGTCCAAACCGCAATGAAACGTGCAAAAGTCTGACCAAATTCACGAACATAAGCCCCCATCGCTGCCACACAAGGCGTGTAAAGCAAGATAAGAATCAAGTAAGCGAATGCCGCATGACCAGATACAAACTTGTCTTTCAAGTTGCCAAAGATAGAGGTATCCACTTCTTGGTCAGCTGCCACAGAGCTAGAGTCAGACAAGTCGCCAACTTCAATACCTAATGGATCTGAGTAGCTCAAACCAGCTAGGTTTTCAGGGATCGTCATGACTGCTTCGTGTAGGCTTGCTGCTAAGTCAAACTCAGCCGCCTCTTCGTCAGAAGGCGTTGTGTATAAGCTGTTTAGCGTACCAACAACGGCTTCTTTGGCGAAGATCCCCGTAATGATACCAACCGTGGCAGGCCAGTTCTCTTCAGTAATACCAATCGGTTGAAAGACAGGTGTCACTATTTGAGCTGCCTTAGATAGCACAGAGTTTTCACTGTCTTCATTACCAAAGCTACCGTCCATACCGAGAGAGTTTAGGAAGCTAAGAATAGCCACAACCATCACGATGGTTTTACCTGCGCCAAGTACGAAACGCTTCAGTTTCTGCCATGTTTTTAGCATCACGTTTTGCACGGTTGGCAATTCGTAATCCGGCATTTCCATGACCAAGCTATCACTGCTACCAGGATAGATGGTTTTTTTAAGGAACAGACCCGTGAACACAGAAGCAACGATACCCATGATGTAAAGAGCAAACACCACGTTTTGTCCAGAACTAGGGAAAAACGCGGCTGCGAACAGTGCGTATACCGGTAAACGAGCACCACATGACATAAACGGTGCCATCGATGCTGCCAGTTTGCGCTCACGTTCTTGATCAAGAGTACGCGTTGCCATGATGGAAGGTACATTACAGCCAAAACCAAGTACCAAAGGTACAAACGCTTTGCCTGGTAAGCCAATCTTTTGCATCACTTTATCAAGTACAAAGGCAGCGCGAGCCATGTAACCCGAGCTTTCTAAAACCGCTAAGAACAAGTAAAGCGCTGAGATAACAGGAATAAAGGTCGCGACCGTTTGGATACCACCACCAATACCGTCAGCCAGTATCGTTACGAACCAAACTGGTAAGTGACCGTCTAGTAAGTGATGACCACCGTCAACCAATAGCGCACCGACACCAATATCAAAGAAATCGATGAACGCGCTACCAATGTTAATGGAGAACATAAACATCAGATACATAATGACGAAGAAGAAAGGAATCCCCACCCATTTATTAAGAATGAATTGGTCTGCCTTTTCAGTAAAGTTCCGGCTGAGCTTTCCTTCACTGCGACGAACACGTTTACAAAGATCATGCAAGAAAGTGTATTTCGCATCAGCAACAGCAAGGTCGATATCAAATTCAGCCCCAAGACGCACGCCATCAATTTGAGTACGAGTTTGCGGAGCCAGCCCGTTCAATACCAAGTAATCATTTTCTAAAGCACGAATCGCGAGCGCTCGAGGAGAAACATCCGCTTCCTCAAACTGTACTTCAACAGAAGGAATCAGTGCTTCTAACGCGGGATCATAATCAATAGAAATAGGAGCAAGGCTCACACCTTGAACTAACAGCTTATGTAAGCGTTCTTTAAAGCGAACTACTTGACCTTTGTCGTTTGCAGACAAACTTAGAACAGGACAACCTAACTCTTTCTCTAGCGCTTTAAGATTAATCACCTGACGTTCACGCTTTAATACATCCATTTTATTCAATACTACGATCATTGGACGCCCCAACTCTCGCAATTGCAATGTCATGTATAAGCTACGTTCCAAACAACTCGCATCAACCACATTGATGATAACGTCGGCAGGATGAGTCAGTACCGCACGCGAGGCAATAGATTCATCAATGCTGTTTGCATCATTGCCACTATCTAGTGCGTAGATGCCCGGTAAATCCGTTAGCTGAAATTGATCTCCCGCATGTGAGTAAACACCGATCTTCTTTTCTACGGTGACACCAACCCAGTTACCCACGTGCTGTTTAGCGCCAGTCAGTGCATTAAATAATGTTGTTTTACCACTATTCGGGTTACCAACGGTTAAAACTTGATAATCCATTTTAGATAACCTCGATTTGTTCTGCGATACTTTCACGAATGGCGATAGAAACGCCTCTCACCTCAACTTGCAGCGGGTCACCCATAGGTGCGCGACGGATAAGTGTCACCTCGGTTTTTGGCAACAAACCCATGACCATTAGTTTTTTTCTAACCTCTGGTGTTAGGCCTGTAAGTGCAACAATAGAAGCCGCTTTGCCTTGCTCTAGTTGTGAGAGTTTCATAAACACCCAATTCGTGATTGATAATGAGAAAGATTGTTATTAACACGCATAATACACAGATATACTCACAATTCCATTGTGTGAAATCAATTTTTTCGAAAATATACACTCGTAAGTTTCGTTAAAAACATTTACGTCAAAAACGTTACTTTTAACAATCGCCTCGTTTAGTTCGATCATGACAACCATCCAAAACTAAAAATAAACAATAAATATCAGCAACTTATAAAGTTGTCGCTTTTATTACAGGCATCTGGCGTTAATTTTATAAGTAAAATAAGTAGCTGGCCGTATAGTTATCTCATCGAAGAGAAATCCCTTCTCTTTAATTTTATTCCAGAGGTGATGTGGCTTGCCATATCACTCCGGCAGCAAGCGAAGGTGTCCTTGGCACCCGTGGTATAGTCCCCCCGGCTATACCACGACATTTTTTTTCTTTTATTCCCGACTTCACCATCCAAACAATCTTTAAACTCTCAGCTTACCCTCTCGTATCTCGTATCTCGTATCTCGTATCTCGTATCTCGTATCTCGTATCTCGTATCTCGTATCTCGTATCTCGTATCTCGTATCTCGTATCTCGTAGAATCATAAAAAAGCCCCAACACGAATGTCGAGGCCAATAGTTTTATTTTAGGCTTATACAGGAATGAACCCCGTCCTAATTAGTCTTCGTTGTTTTCCGCAAACTTAGAAGGAGGCATTCCAAAATGATGCTTAAATCGTTGGCTAAAATAGGAGGGGTCATTAAAGCCTGAATCAAATGCGACGTCTGACACTTTTTCTCCAGCCAACAATCTTTCACAAGCATGCTCCAGACGAACTTCGCTAAGGTGCTCTTTAAATGTCTTATCGTAAGCAGATTTGAAACGCCGTTGTAAGCTTCTCTCAGACATAAACAAATACTTTGCCGCGATAGCGGTACCAAACTCAGCATCAGCATAATGCTCACTGACAAGCTGCGACACTTTATTCTTCCATTCTTGCTCCGCACTGAGCTTTTGTTGTTCTGGCGTTGATGCTGCTATGTGAATAGTTTTAATCTGTTCTATCGTACTCGATTCGATGTTATCCAATGCCTGATACTTAATCGGCCAAGAAAGCTGAACCTTGTTCTGTGAATCAGAAACAAATGCGTTAAGTTCACCACCACTTTGATTCATCAATAAAGGTAATTTTTCGATATTGAGATCCGTCGACTTTCCATTCCCCTCATTTATTGATGAAGCCAGTTTAGGGAAAGGCATTCCATGATCAAGAAGGGTAACGACTAAATGTTCTTTCACCTCTTCAACCAATACCACCATACTCTGTGACTTAAAATTTCTCTTAATAACACTCGCAACCAAGCTATTGAAAATAATATCCAAGTTGAAATATAACAACGATACATGCCTATGATTAGTTTCAACTTTAATATCAAGCTCAATCCCGGCTTTGACCAATTCACCTTTCCAAGCCTTGAGCACAGATTCCAAAATTAAGATCACATCACAACACACGGTTCCTGATCCCTCTTGGCTATTACTCAGTTGAGCCAGCCCGCTTTTCAATGTCAAGATTGGTGACCGACTGGGGTCATCATTCCAACTGGGCATCATCGCGGCAATATGGGAGACCTCATCGGAAAGTGCTTTAGCGGTGTGGGCGACCAACGCATTTTTAACGGATAGTTGCTTTTTAAGTTGTTGGTTCGTCGTCAATAAGATACGACTTTGGTGGCTCAATTGGTCCGTTTTTAATGCGACTTGCGCTTTTAAGTGTCGGTTAGCAAAAGTGACATAACGCGACCGCCAAAAAACAAGAACCATCACTAAACCGGTCAACATAATAAGCAAGCTAGCCACCGCCCAGCGAGTCAAATACCAAGGTTCAGCAATAGAAAACTGTTGAGTGGTCGCCGCAAATCGATACTGGGCGTCATTCATCGGTTTTACTTCGAGTGTATAGTCACCTGGCAGTAAATGATCCAATGTTAATAACCCGCCCTCAAACTCACTCCAAGCCTCGTCATGGTTAAGCCTATACTCCATCGCCGGTGCAAATGTGGCAGGCAGAGTTCCGAGCTTAAAGCCAATGGATGAGCCGTAAGGAATCGCTTCTAAATCAACCGTTGCCCCACCAAGAGACACGGTCTGTTGATTAACACTTATCTGACTAAGCAATGCTCGACTATGTGGTATTTGGGACTCTAATAACTCATGCGATAAGGCCGTAACGACTCCATATTTTGAGCCTAAAACCAGCGTTGAGGATTGCTTTTCCTCACTGTAAAACCGTGCGCATGCTCCCGACACCAACTCATTAGTGATCAGGCCAAATGGCGAACCGATGTGTTTCTGCAGTTGACCATCTAAGCCGTAGTAACTAAGACCTTTTGACGATCCTAACCAAACGCCGTTATCATCACTTATCAAGCAATTTGGACTAATATTGGCCTCAATGAGAGCAATCTCTTCAATCGCATGAGTATTATAAGGGATGCGATAAACACCATAACTCCCCGCGAACCATTGCGATCCATCTTTGGCTGTTACAATATCGACAACTTTACCAAATCGCTCACTCGAACGGATAAAGCTAATTCTCTTATCAACAAAAGCGTAAAATCCGTGATCAGTACCAATATAGACACGACCTTGCAAACCAATATTGATACCCGTAATTTTCGCTGGCAAAAATTTATCCACTAACCAATCGGTTCCAAAAGTGGTCAAAGCCATGGTATCGAGCGACAATGAATAAAGACTCTGTCCAGAACTAAACCAAAGTACGTTATCGGCTTGCAGCGCAAAGTTCTCAATGTGGAGACCTTCAATGGCTCTGGGTAACCGGATTGATTCCATAGCTAACGTTTTGATATTAAAAATAATAATACCATTTTCGGTTGCTAACCAAATGGAAGAGCCTATCACTTCAAAGTCCTTCACAGGCTTAGAATAAACACGAACTGGGTTTTCACTGCTTTGAGCGTCGACTAAATACAAGCCCGTAGAGGAAGCGACCCAAGAACGACTACTGCTGATAGGCTTTATCTTATTTATCAATATATTGCTGGCATTCATTCCCTTTCCAATGATCGATTTTCTAGAGAACCTATTGCTGTACAAAGAGAAATATCGGATACCATTATTCGTTGCGATCCACATTCCACCAGCGTGATCATTGACCAACGAATATATTTTCTCACCCGGCAAGGAGAATTTTTGATTCGCGACTTGTTCAAACCGTGTAACCTGCCCCGTAATAAAATTGTAACTAATCAGTCCATGCTCCGTCCCAATCCAGTATTGCTCGGCCGTTTCAGCAACAGACAGTACATTCGAACCTTGCACATAAGTCTCTTTATCTGGATTTTCAAGATCAACAATAACCGCACCATTTAACGTGCCGATGACAAGTTCATGTCTTGTTTTTGAAAAGTAGACCGTCTCAATCGGTTTTTTCTTTGAGGCGGCGATATGAGTAAACTCTTGATTCTCAGAGATATAAACTCCCGAGCTTGTCGCTAACACCCATTTTGACAACACCTTTTCCGCATCATTGACCACAATGTCACTGCTGTTGTTGTATCGATATAATTTAAGTAATGAGTAGGTGGAAAACTCTAAGGACTGGGTATCATAAGTATAAAAATTACTGCCATCTGTTACCCATATATAATCACCCGATACACCGATATTAGCGATCTCGGCACCCGGGCTTAAACTGAACGCGAGTTCATTACCAATACCCGGATTGTGTCTATACACCTCATTATCGAAATAACTCCAAAACTCACCGTTAAGAAACGCCACTTTTTCTGAAGGAAACTGCAGAAGACTGCCCTTACGAGGCAACAAGGTACGACCATCGTAAAATAGCACTTTGCCATGCACATCGTGGATCCAAAGCCCACCGCCGGTACCCAGGTATAAATTTTTTGCCGCAAGGAAATTCCCTTGCGCTTGAACGGGCAAAGGATAAAAAACAGAGGGTGATGTATTTACCGCAAGAACGCTAAATGAAATGCTCATTAACATGAACATTCTGAAGATAATTTGATACAACTTTTAATCCTGAACAGCAACAACACATGACATTTAGGTAACAAGTATGTCTAAACATCGTTTAAAGCAAAGTAGAGTTT
>NZ_JAKJSY010000042.1:0-39012 GCF_050337445.1 Vibrio minamisatsumaniensis
ATTTAATATTATCTATGATATTGGTTTGTGAGCCAAGGGTATATTGGATATATCCAGACTAAAAAATAATAGTGAGACAAAGGTATGCATTCAGTTACAAAAATAGCAGCTACAGTAGCTTGTACTCTTTTAGCAGGCACCGCTACTGCCGCAACTCTAGATTATCGTTACGAATATCGTGCAGCGACGGATTATACAAAAACGAATGGTGATACAGATCACGTAGATGCTCGTCATCAACATCGAGTTAAACTGGGTGAAAGTTTTAAACTATCGGATAAGTGGAAACACTCTACGGGCTTAGAACTGAAGTTCCACACTGATGATTCATACTACGATGAAGATTCAAAGTCTGTTAAGTCAGCGAACAGCCAGAGTTTCTACAACGGCAATTGGTACATCTATGGTTTGGAAATCGACAATACTGCTACCTATGAAATAAACAACAATTGGTACCTACAAATGGGGATGCCTATTGCTTGGGATTGGGATTGGGATGAGCCTAATGCTAACGATGGTGACTGGAAAATGAAAAAGGTCACTTACAAACCACAATTCCGTGTTGGCTATAAAGCAGAGATGGGCTTAACGACCGCTATTCGTTACCGTCATGAATATTCTGACTTCCGTAATCACACCCAATTTGGTGATAGAGATTCAGAGACCGGTGAACTTTTAGAGTCGGCTCAAAAATCAAAAATTACATTAACCGGCGCTTATAAAATAAAATCGTTACCTAAACTTGGACTCGCTTACGAAGCTAACTATGTAAAATCTTTGGATAACGTACTTCTATATAATAGCGATGACTGGGAATGGGATGCTGGACTAAAAGTAGACTACAAATTCGGATCTTGGAAACCATTTGCAGAAATTTGGTCTTCTGATATCAGTTCATCTTCAAAAGATCGTGAAGCAAAATACCGTGTGGGCGTTGCTTATTCGTTCTAAGTAGAAAATAGTCAATTTATTAAATCCCCCCCTTCCTCTTGTCAAATTTTGGGGCATATTTAATTAATTTCTTTAAAAGGATAGTCTGTTTAAATAGCTATTAGTTTTGCGCTAATAAAATATTGAACGACTATTCATTATCTATTTCCTATGTAATTTACATATGGTTTAAATATCATAAAGAGAATATTTTATGCAGATTTCTAAAGTCGCTATAGCGGTCACTCTTTCAACCGGTTTACTCTTTGGTTGTAATAGTGATGGTCTACCTATTCCAACGGACCCGAGCACTCCAGATAGCCAAAAATCCGTGTTAACGACGGGTTACTGGAAAATTGGCGATGGCAATTCTTCTTCAATAGCCGCATCGTCAAACGCCGATTTACCCAACGTCTATGTTTTCCAAGAAGATGGTCACCATAAGTACTATGACGACGACGATAACTTAGGCACCTATACCATTAAGGACGCAAGTGCTTCGACCAATAATTATGATGAAGATGCAGGTACGGTATCTTTCACTTACTATGAAACGGGTTCATCAACGCTTGAAATCTTAGATGGTACATTCACTTTCGATGACTCAGGTGCCCTCATCATTTCAGATAGCTCAACGGGTATTGCTTATTCAGGTTCAGATCAGACAGAAACTGGGAATGTACAAGATGCCATTAGCCAAGCGAATGCAGCAAACGGTATCAATGGCTATGTTCAGATACTCGACACCAACAATAATGGTGCGAAAAATGATGTCGGTGAGTTACGTTTAAAGCTGTCAGACAACAGCACAGGCGCAACTGTAGATAGTATCGAATCAGGAAAAGTCACTGTTGATCTCATCTATCAGGTTGACCCAGACTCAGCACAAGCAGCTAATGGCAACGGAGATAACGCCTATATCAGTCTTTACGGTTCGGGCACCTCTAACATTAACCTGCACGGTGAGGTGATATTCAATGCTGGGCAGATTTTCTATCGTTCAAATGTCCTTGTTGATGGTAAACCTCAAGTTTCAGATCAGCCCGTGGGTACTTATAACTTAGGCGAGGATCTCGCTGTGGAATTAAGTTGGGAAAGTGGCTACTACACCTTTAAAGTCAATGACACCGTATACGATAATAACGGCAACGGCTTTGAATCGGTTGACAAAAATGCCGTTACCGTCATAGCGCTCAAACTTGGTGACACTTCTAATACGACAAATTACGAGCTAAACGCCGACAACTTGAAAGTTTATTCCAATGACACAACCACCGATGAATTAGTGTTTGCCGATAACTTTGATAGTTACCCTAATGGTCACGTTTTGTCGGGCGACCCGTACAATAACAATACGGCCGAAGCAACGGTTGTTGTTGATGGCGGCACGAATCAGCCAGACACTTCACAGCCAACCGACAATCAAGTTGCAGCGATTACAGATACGGATACGAGCGACACCGGGGAATTACGTTACAAGTTTGATTCCGGAATGACGACAGGTACACATAAAGTGTCTATGTACTATGACGTAGCTGAAACCGAATCGGCTTATGTTTCTCTCTTTGATACAGCCAACTCTACCGGTTCTTTAATTGGGGAATTAAAAATTGACGAAGGAAAAATTACACTCCGTGGTGAAAGTGATCAACTAACAACCTTTACTCCTGGTACCTGGCTTGACCTTGAAATGTCTTGGGATACATCCAGTTTAAGTGCAGCCGGGACTTACTCTGTCAAAATCAATGGCACTGAGTACGGCCCTTACACGTCACACAACGTCACACCCGGCGTAGAAGTGACCGCGACCGCCATTAGGTTCTCGTCAAACAGTAACACAGCCGACACCACTTTATTCGTCGACGACTATCAAGTGTATTCGGATACGGCAGGCACAAATGTCATCTTTTCTGATGATTATGAGAACTACAGTCTTGGTACTGATTTAAAAAATTCACCCTATAATTCAAATACATTCTCTGCGGTTGTGGCAGAAGACCCTCTCAACGCGAACTAATGCACTCGAAGACTTACTTAAAAAGTCGTTAAAGCTACAAAAGCCCACTCCTGTGGGCTTTTTTCGTGTTGGCAGAGAATGCTTTTACGGCCAACACCTGAGTCGAAAATGCCAAATTGGCCTTAAAAATGGTGTGAACTCGTCACTAAATAACGAAAGGCGAAGTCTCTGAGATTGTGTCGTTTCAAGCTTCAAAAACTTAAACACACGTGTTGCAGTTTTGTTAATTTAACGGTAGGGTTTTGATTCCAATAACCACTTATTCCGCTTAAGGATAAGCCAATAACAATAAGAGAGTTTGCATGGAAGCACTATTATCCGACTACCCGGTAATTACCGAAATTCCTGTCGCTTGGGGGGAAATGGACGCGCTTAATCACGTTAATAATGCCGTCTATTTTCGTTACTTCGAGACCGCTCGCTTAGATTTTTTTAAGCACGTTGAACTGATGGAAGAGATGGCGATGACCAAAGTTGGTCCAGTTCTTGGTGACACTTACTGTAAGTATTTTCGCCCCGTCACCTACCCAGACACACTGATGATCGGCTCTCGCGTTACAAACATTCAAGATGATCGCTTCACCATGGAATACGCGATTGTCAGTAAAGCACAGCAAAAACTCACAACGATTGGCAACGCCACCATCGTTATGTTTGATTTTGCCTCTAACCAAAAAGCACTACTTTCACTGCGTTTAACCAATGAAATCGAAAAGATGAATACGTTGAAAACCCCTTGCTTCAAACAAGACGTAACCACAGGTTAACCCCTATACCTCAGCGCACCTTTCGTTATGTACACTTTTTGATAACCCAATTTAAAAAGGCCACTCAATTGAATGGCCTTTTTTATCTAGAGGTTTGCATACCTAACAAGCACCGCGCCCATACCTAAATATTAACCTCTGAGTATCGGAGCTCTTAAAGCGTATTCCCTATAGCCCTTGTACGTATTGCGTATTGGTCCGAACCTCTACAAGCTGCTCTAGATTCTGCTGTGAACCTGCTACTCCATTAATTAAGCCTTCAAATTGCTTAATTAACTCAACTTTGTCTTTCACTTCTTTCGAACCCGCACCAATATTAGTTAGGTCGATAAAAAACTCGTCAAACAGACCAGAAAAATCCGTTACAGCCTGAGGGTTTAAGAACTGCTCGTGATTGTAAATGCTTGGGTAACCGCCCTTCTGCTTATCAACAGCAAAAGAGATGCCCTTCACGTTCGTTATCGTGGTCGCTTTCTCACACTTCAGCATACAACCTGCTTCAATGCTTGGTTTGTTGCAACCCACGGTTCTTTGGAAGAAACATTGGCGGCTGGTCATCATCAAGATCGGATGGTAGATACTGTAGAACAATTTGAAGTTCTCTGGGCGGCGAATATGACGAATCTGACCTTTGTTGATCTCGTTCGAAATGAACGCACCGGCACAATTAAGCTCTTCTTTTAGAGTGAGTAATGCGTGAGAGTTGGTGGTGTTCATAAACGGGCCTGCAACCCACTCGATACCCATTTCATAAGCTTTGTAAGCGATACCCGTGTTGTTAGTCACAATACGTGGCGGTTTCACTTCTTCAAGAATGCGAACGGCTTCGTCATAGTCTTTACCAATCAATACCGCAGGGAACCAAGGAATCAAGCGTGGGTTTGTCGCTAAGATATCGATGTACTTATTACAACGCTTCTTAAAGCTTTCTGGTAGTTTGAAGTAAACATCGGCATCAGTCACATCACACAGGTGTAAATCTTCTACATCCGCGATCAACATCGACATGGTTGGCTTTTCGTTCACCTTAGGATGTTGTGGAAGTGCCGGCACTTCAACGTGCTTAATCACTTTCACAGAGCCGTTAAGAATAAAGTCGATTTCATCCTTTAAGACCGACAGCTCTTTTAAAGGAAGGATCAGACCACCATCTAGATTGTCATAATTGTAGCCTTCAAGGGTATGAACCGCGCTCTTCACAGATTTAAAACGTTTTTCTAGCAATTCTTGCGTAATGGATGTTTCAGCCGCCTTTTCTAACAACGACTTAGACTTAACTTCAAAACGCTCGTTATCTGACACGACTGTTACGGTAAAAGCTTGCCCTAACTTCGCATTGAACGAAAGTGATACCGCCGTTTTCCGGATATCAAGAAACTCAATCTTATCGCGCATTTCATTGCCTAGCGCATTTTTAGCTTCATAGAGATCGCTGGTCACTTCTTGAATTTGCACAACTGAGATTTCGTTGTTCTGCTTCGCCGCTTTCTCAATCGCATAGTTCATGCTGTTGTCGCGCGGGTTATCGATGAACATGTCTTTGGTAAGGTTGCCCTTTAAGAAAGAGTTCGTGAAATCACGGTTGAATACTTTGTGTAGGTTTGAATCGTCTTCGATCAACAACCCACTTTCGACAAAGCTATCGATCTGTTTACGCCACGTATCAATGACTGTGTATACATAGTGTGCGCCTTTAATACGACCTTCGACTTTTAGCGAGTCAACTTTCGCGTCAACCAGTTCAGGTAAGTCGTAGTAAGCGGAGTTATCTTTTAGGTTGAGTGGATACTTATTACCCGCGTTGGTGATTTCGTATTCATCACGACACGCTTGGCTACAACGACCACGGTTACCAGAGTTACCAACACTCACTGAGCTTGAGTAACATTGACCAGAAAAAGCGATACACAGAGCACCGTGTACGAACACTTCTGTTAGCACATCATGATCGTGCGCCACTTGCGTTAACATCTTTATTTCTGGCAAGTTGAGTTCTCGAGACAAGTTAACGCGCGTTGCACCTATCTTAGACAAGAATTTGATCTGACCTTCATTGTGCGTGGTTAACTGGGTTGATGCGTGAACATCCAGTGATGGAAAATACTTATTAATCAAATCGAACAAGCCAAGATCTTGCACGATAATGCCATCAACTTTGGTGTTCACCAATTGGTTCAACAGTTTAGTGATGCTCTTAATTTCATGCTCCAACAGCACCACATTAAGAGTTAAAAACACTTCACAACCGTATTCATGAGCAAGGCGAATAACACCGTTCAATTCATCTAACGACAGGTTAGAGGCTCGATTACGAGCATTGAAGGTGTCTAAGCCACAATAAACCGCATTAGCACCTGCTACGATGGCAGCTTTAATTGCCTCAACATCGCCACCAGGGGCTAATAACTCAATCTTTCTGCTCATTTTTGAAGTCGCTCACTTACTTATAATTTTTAAGCCGAGTATTCTACCTATATCACGTTCTCTTTACCACCTAACCACTCTTTTCAAACTAAACGACCTCAATATGCAGAATGAAGCCGACCTACCTATTCTCTATTCCTTACGCCGTTGCCCTTATGCAATGCGTGGACGGATGGGTATCGCACTATCACAACAACAAGTATTACTTCGAGAAATTGTAACCAAAGACAAGCCTCGCGAACTATTGGCCAGTTCGCCAAAAGGGACGGTTCCGATATTGGTGTTGCCCAGTGGAGAAGTCATTGAACAGAGCTTGGATGTGATGAACTGGGCACTTCAACAAAACGATCCTCAAGATCTTCTTCGTTCAAGCAATCCAACACTTAGCAAGCAAGTTCAACAACTTATTAAAACCAACGATGATGAGTTTATTGGTCACTTAGAAAAGTATCGTGCGTCTGTTCGTTATCGAAATATCGATGTTGAACAACGTCGACAAGCCTGCGAAGCCTTTATCGGCCAGTTAGAAGCACGACTCACCGATCAACCCTACTTTTTTGGCCAAACGCCAAGCTTAGCCGACTTCGCGGTGATGCCTTTTGTCAGCCAGTTTGTGCGAGTCGAAAAAAAATGGTTTGTACAATCGGAATACCAAAACGTAGGTCGTTGGTTAAGATCGCTTCTCGAAAGCCCGCTCTACAGCCAAGTAATGAAGCAATACCCATTGTGGAATGAAACCAAGCAAGATTGCATTTTTGGCTGTTCTAAGAGAATTCGGTGACAAAAGCGCTCTGGGAACAGCGATTACTTGAGCGCTTTCCAGTATTGGTAAAGCCCGTCGATATCGGATGAACACATTAGCGACATCGCGCCTTTGATCTGCTCTTCGCTCCACTGCCACCATTGCATTTCCAATAGCTGAGCGATTTCAGTCTCATTGAAGCGATAACGGATATGACGCGCAGGGTTTGAACCGACAATCGAATAAGGTGGCACATCTTTAGTTAGCACCGCTCGACTTGCGATGATAGCCCCGTCGCCAACCTTAACACCACTCATGATCATGGCTTCGGTGCCAATCCATACATCATTGCCAATCACGGTATCACCCGAGCGTTCAAAGCCGTCTATCGCATCTTCAAACTTCTCGTCGTCTTGATAGAAGAATGGGAAGGTACTCACCCACTGATTTTGATGACCTTGGTTACCCGCCATCATAAACACAGCGCCAGAACCAATCGAGCAGTAACTGCCGATGATCAGCTTGTCGATGTCGGTTCTATCCGCTAAGAGGTAACGCGCGCAATCATCAAAACTGTGGTTGTGGTAATAACCCGAGTAATAGCTGTGTTCACCCACGATGATGTTTGGGTTGGTCACTTGTTCTTTGAGTGACTTTCCGACAAACGGACTCTCAAAATAGTTTTTCATGTTGGTACTCTTAGTTTGGTTCTTTTCGTTAGGTACTTTTATTCAGTGTTTAAAGTTAAACGGTTTATCTTAGTGTAAAGCCCAAATACCCAATCACTCGCCACAATGTCATCAATGAGCCAGTCACAGAAGAAAGCAGCAAATGATGCCTTCGTAGTCGAACTGACTTCATACACTATATCTTTGTTTAAGTTAATAATTTAAATCTATCATTCGAAAACCTATTAAGCGAAATCTTATTGCCTTAAATTCCGACATTAACCAAATCAGTGCAAAGCTAACGAGGTCGCCATTGCTAACCCACAAAAACCACCCCTCTTTACTCACATCACTGCTTTATCAATCGCAATATATGCGTATAATCGCCGCTCCATTGCGCTATCGCCATTAAAAATAGCGCCATTCAACATTTTTAATGAGTACCCAATGTCGAAACTATTTTTCAAAGGCCGTATCGAAACAAGACAGAACCACGTTCTTGCTGGCTACAACGTCAACCGTGATGTAAAAGCGGGTACTGAAGAATCGCCAATCGCAGTCATGGTGCCAACTGAAGCGCGCAAAGCTGAAGTTGAAGCACTTGCCGCTGAAAACACTATCTTCGTGACGGTTACCGTCGACGCAGACAAAGAAGAGAACACCATCGAGCTTGATACGCTGCTCAACAAACCAAAAACGATGACGTTTGAAAAGACCCCTAACCGAAACGATCCATGTTCTTGCGGTAGCGGTAAGAAATACAAGAAGTGTTGTGCATAAGGCTTGTTACTCAAACTGCCGATAGCACCATAAGTAACCTCATCACTGACGGGAAGATCATTAAGGTCTTCCCGTTTTTTTTTGGATTAACCAAACTCAGTCAGTAAGTGGTCAGAAATAGTGTAGGAAAAAATCCTTGACCTTACATTAAGTGGAAGGTTTAAGATTCAAAGAATGTTCAATGTGATGAGTCGCTTATGATGGGGTGCCGCAATCAACCGCCAAAGTGCTCCCTCTTTAGGCTGATCTCTTCGTGCTTTTACTTTCTCTGTTGCGATAAGGGTTTCTATGAATAGCCAATTTGTACATCAACATAAATGCCGACTCCTAGGGCCAAAACATACTCAAGAGAAGCTACTCTGCTATTTAAAAAACAATTTGTTCATTGACGATGTCACGTTAAATGAGAGCCTTCTCGTAGTAAAATATGATTTTCGCTATATCGATTTTTCACAGGTATTAGAGATGATTAAGTCGAATGATTGCGATTATGTTAATGGGTGGTTCGATCGAATAAAATACCGATTCATGACCAATGCCGACTTAAAAGGTCGCGAGAACCTATCCATAGAACCGTTTTGCTGTGACAAAGTTAAAATCAGAAAGGATAACCTTTAGATTCGAGTCTATTGAAAAGTCTCCCTTAACCAAGACAACAAGGGCTTTGCACTCATGTCTAATTCGCACGCCTGCCGAAGAATGATGAAACGAAAGACAATGAGGCGGTGCGTATCACCGTCTTAAACCGAATGGCCAGCTGGCTTAAATCGATTGTCATGTTTGTGGTGACTTATCCCACGAAACTGACATTTTGAAATAAGACACACCTGATTTTTGAAACTCATCACCTTCAACGCTGAGCCCAAACCTTTGATAAAATGAAAGTGCTGAAGTTCGAGCATCACACCAGAAGTCGCTCACTTGCGCTCGCTTTAAATCATAAATTAAGTGTTCTATTACCTTAGAGCCGATCCCTTGACCTTGATATTCAGGCAGTGTAGCGAATTTTCTGAGTCTCGCTTCATGGTCGTGTTGATAAACCGAGGCGACACAAACCAATTTTCCGTGAACAAATGCCCCGTAATGAATGGCAAATTCATCGCCTTCTACTTTACAAAATTCAGGGGATTTTTCAGGCCAAAGAACTTGATGCCTAATCGGCAAAACCTCGGCAGCAGTGACCTTCTGTATATCCATATTTAACCCTATTGAATGACAACCGACTCTCGGTATAAAAACGACATGAGGATAATGTAAAGCCGACACTAACTTGAATACAAGCCTATTCGGTTTAAATTATTGGTTAAAAGAGGCTATTTCGTCTTCGGTGAGATATCGCCATTCGCCTTCTTGCACGTCTAAACGGATCTCGCCGATTTGCTCTCGATGAAGCTTCACCACGCGGTTTCCGACGGCAGCAAACATTCGCTTAACCTGATGAAACTTACCTTCTGTGATAGTCAATAACACCTCTTTTGGGCTAATAACCTCCAGCTCTGCGGGGCGCGTTGGATTAACCTCCCCTTGTAATTGAACCCCCACTTTGAACCGCTCAGCAACGTCGTCTTTGATATCTCGTAACAAGGTCACACGATAAACCTTTTTACACGATTTGGTTGGCGATGTGATGTTAAAAGACCAACGACCATCGTCGGTGATTAACACTAAACCCGTGGTGTCAGCGTCTAACCGCCCTGCCATATGCAATTCGGATGGTTTATCTATCTCGAGGTAATTTAACAACGATGGATAAACTTCATCGATATTTGAACAGATGGTTGCCGCAGGTTTGTGCATCAATATGTATCGAAATGCTCTGAGCGTTAATGCGTTACCCTTTAGCAAGATAGTATTGTTTTCATGAACCTGAATGGATTCATCAAATACGGTTTCGCTGTTAACGCTAACTTCACCACGATGAATTTTCTCAACGGCTTCTGACTTGGTTAGGTCCGTGCTTTTACAAAGGTATTTATCAAGGCGCATTAATCGTCGGCACCACATTTTGCACAAGGCTGATAAGTGCGTTCGCCTTGATCAATCACGACATAGTCACACACGCAATTGTCACATAGCGCCAATTTTGGGTAAGCGTCTTTCTGTTTCTTTGCGCTCATGTTGCCTTCGGTGGTGTATACGGTTCTCATTGTGTGCCTTTATCTGAATAACGAGCGAACGTTTGAATCACGAGTGGAGCACAAATTGTATCACTGTTCGCCACCTCGATAGCAGTGGTATTGCCGAGATAAGTGGCCATGAATGACCTGATGAAAGATGCTCTGCCTAGAATTTTTATAATGAACAACAAACTCAACCATCGCATCAGTGGTAACATGATCAAAGCTCACCAACCAATGAAGTCAATAATGAAAAATTGTAATCAATGTGGGAAATGCTGTATCAAATATGGAGATGGTGACCTTGCTGCAACTCAAGAAGAGATTGATTTGTGGGAACTGTTCAACCCTGACATTTTTGAATACGTTCGTGGTAGTGAGATCTGGTTTGATCCGCAATCTGGCGAACGCCTGACTCGATGCCCGTTTCTAGAGGTTGTTCCAACCAAAGATAAAAATACCCAAGCGAAATATGCGTGCAGTATTTATTTAGACCGCCCTGAAGATTGCCGTCACTACCCAAGCTTAATCAATGAGATGGTAAGAGACGAGTGCGAGATGATTGAAGTGGTGGATTTACAAGATACGAAAAAAGCGCAAAGAAAACTCGACGTGTTAATGAAAGACAGCCGCCCTTCAAGTTTGTCTTAAACGCTGACCTTTTAAAGTTCTGTTTACCACATCAACGTATCAAAACTCATTTTGCTTCATATACGGGTCATCTAACGCGCCCCGTGCGGCCAAAGACTATATTCTATTGAGTAACGCATCAATCAAGGTCGTCAGTATTAGAAAACAACCCAAAAGCGAAGCAATAAAAAGGGCCTAGATTGATCTAGACCCTGATTAAAAACCGCTGAGTCACTCTCTATCAGTGAATGACACGAGTGATTATTCTTCGATGTAGAACGCTTCTACTGTGCCTTTTAGGGTAATAAGCATAGGCTGACCACGGCGATCAAGCGCCTTAGGTGAAGGGATCTTCACCCAACCTTCACTGATGCAGTATTCTTCAACATCAGTACGCTCTTTACCATTTAAACGAATGCCGATTGGGTATTCGAAACACTCAGCTACGTGGTATGGGCTGCGTGGGTTACCTGCAAGATGATCTGGTAAAGTGGGTTTTGAATTGGTATCGCTCATGTTCGTTACCTGTATGTACGTAAATAAAAATGTGCGCCATTTTAGTCAATATAAGCTTTGCGCTCAACCACTGCCGCAATAAATCGTATTAATCGCTTCAATCCACGTCGAGTTGTTTGATTTAGCGGCAGTCGCATTCTAGTTTTTGTTTTCGGTGCAGCTTACTCGCCTCTAACCAATCGTGGATAACTTGTCTTGCAGCCTCCGTTGGTGGTGCACTTTGTTTTCCACAAATTTGGTCAATCTCAAACGGAAAAGCTTTACTGGGAACACGGCGTAAACCTATGGTCAATCGCTGAGGTTTAAACATACGAAATACCAGATAGCGATCGCTCATGATTCGATTATGGTACACACAAATAGAGTGCTTTTGTTCAATGCTCTCTTGTTTGAGGTCATAATAATCAGCGATTGGATGAATGTTGTCATTACCGAGTAAAGGAACGGGATAAGGGATGTCTTTATCCGCGGGGCTACTCCCCTCTAAACGACATAATTGACGTTGCTCCGTCCAGCGATCATGAAGTTGTTCAAACATCGCAAATGAGTTTTGGCTAGTAATGGCGCGCAGCGGATCATCCATCTCCAAATCTTGTCCTAGCAATATCGCATCTTGGAACATCGCCATCTTCGACGGTGCATTAAGTCGCCCCTCTTCCACCATTGCAATCCCTAATCGACTGCCGGTTAGAAATGGATGAACTTGGTCCAGACGTAAGGCTGTGTATCCGACTTTTGAGTAATGTTTGAATTTAAGAACTCGTCTTTGCAGCGGTTCGAGAATGCGAACAATGTGGTCGAGTTCATCACCAACGTTGTAATGAAGTTCTAGTTTGTCGATGAATTTGAGTGTCGCCTTACTGCTGTCTAAGCCCAGTTTGGCCAGGATCTTCTTTTGTCCTAAGCGACTCAGTGCCAATGCTTTCTGATTGTCGACGCTGTATTTCATGCAGATCAACGCCAAAATAACAGGCCTTAATTCAAGCAGTTGCGCGGCTTCATAGGTGTTCGCTGCAAGCCACAGCATCTGGTATTGGTACTCTGGAAAGTCGTCGGTGATTTCACGATAACGCGCAGGCAATGAATTTAACCAACGCCCATTCACATCAAACTGCTCAATAAGATTGAGACTTAAACCAATCCCCCCATCAAGCGGTCGTCTGCCATCTTCAAACACATGAAAGCCGCCGAGTTTTTGAGACCAATCTAGGATCTCAATATCGTAATCGAAACCTAATGTTCGAGTGGGAATGGTCAGTAGTACGGTCATTGGGGCCTCTTCATTATTGGCGCATTGAGCTATCAAGCCTAGCGAATAGCATAAGCTAGCGCTCCATCCACTATATCAACCTTTTGTAAATTTCTTATCAATCAAAGCGATATAAATACAATCGTGCTTAGAAGAACATTGCATGATGATTTTATGCAATATGAGATCTCTTCGATATCATTTGCGCCTACAGAAACTATGCTTGTTACATAACTCACAACAAGAGGCTTTAATCATGGATTACCGACATATTCTGGTCGCACTTGAACTGTCTGACGACACCAAGATTCTCATTGATAGAGCGACCTTCTTCGCGGATAAACTGGAGGCTGGTATTTCGTTTGTTTATATCGATGGTACGCATGGAGAAATTTACCCATAACTCGTTGATATACAAGGAAATGATGGAGATGTACCCATCAATAACGATGCCGTTAAACATTTAAAAGAGTTTGAAGCCTACGCCAAGCACCCAATCAAGCACATTTTCGTAGGAACGGGTGACTTGAACGATAAGCTAAAAAATGTCATCGAAGCAAACGGCGTCGACCTATTGCTATGCGGCCATCACCATGATTTCTGGCATAAGCTCATCTCCCATTCTAAACAGATCATCGATACTTCCCCTATCGATATTCTCGTTGTACCTATGGAATAAATACGGCCTTTAGAAACCCAGCCTGTATTGCCAACCTCTCTCGGTATGATTGGTTGGCTTATATTCCTTTCCAGCATCTGCATTTTCTAACATTAACGCTCAGTATTCATTTGTGATCTTAACGCTTTATCAACTCGTAAACGCTTACTAGTTAACAACGACTGAAAGCAATGAATAAGTTTAATCTCTCTTTTCACCAACGACTCAACAGCCAACGATAACGTACTGATCCAAACTATGCTTTCATTAATCAATGGACCGGCGGTAACTCAGGCATAAAAAGCCTCACAATCCAGGAAGCATCATGAACTTTAAAACGGTACGATTTCTATTAGGAGACCAGCTAAACATAGAGCACTCATGGTTTCGACAGGTTAACAATGACGTTATTTACATCATTGCTGAGCTCAAACAAGAAACCGATTACGTTGCATATCATATTCAAAAAGTGACCGCATTTTTCTGTGCGATGGGTTACTTCGCCGACGCACTCAAAGAACAAGGTCATCAGGTACTCCACCTAACTCTTGACGATACCACGCAATTTGAAAACCTAGATACACTTCTAAAGCACTATGTTCACGAATTCGGTGCCGATAAATTTGAATATCAAAGGCCAGATGAATATCGCCTTCTAGAGCAGATGAACAAGCTCAAGCTCACCAATGCGACCAAAGGTTGTTGTGATACCGAACACTTCCTTTTTCCATTCGAAGAGATCGAACAACAGTTTCCTAAAGACAAACACATCATGATGGAACACTTCTATCGCCGAATGAGAAAGCGTTTCGACATTTTGCTAGAAGACGGAAAGCCTGTTGGCGGAAAATGGAATTACGACGCGAACAATCGAAACAAGCTCAAGAAGCAAGACATCGAAAACCTGCCTCAGCCTCTGATATTTACCAATGACATAACAGGTATTTTGCAGCGTATCGAACGCCATCAAGTGCAAACCATTGGTCGAGTCGATAGCCAGTTACTATGGCCAGTTAACCGCGCACAAAGCTTGTCTCTGCTCGCTCATTTCTGCCAAGTCTGCTTACCGTTTATTGGGCAATCAGCTTTTAACAACCGGTTTAAGGTGTTTTATGACACCTTCAACCTGCCTAAGTGGTCGCCGCATACATTCCGTCACACGATAGCTACGAGCAATTCGTTGCTGAGAAAATGCTAGGTCACAAGATGGCCGGTATCATGGGTGTATATAACAAAGGTTTGTATCTAACACAACAAAACCAAGCAATGACCACTTGGTTTAACACTATCAATAAGGAAAATGACTAATGAACGAATTAACCGTAGAAGCAATGGATGCTAAACTAACGCTGAAACGACCAAATCATGGCTTGGTGTTCATACAGGTTGGTGACGGCCTAATTGTTCAGGCTGCAGAACGACAGGATATTAAGCTTAGACACCTACCAGACGACGGAGAAATGCCAGATGCCTACATAATGCGAGCTGGCGACACGGTTTACCACTTGGAGCGCTATGCACTAACCAGAATTGGCCAGTTTCTTGAGATTCATCCCGACGTAGTTTTATGAGTATCCATATTGTTTGTGTGTGATTTGTGATTTACGTTCGATAATTATTTATTTCGCTATGCGAATTTATGGCATCATTAAAAGCAAATCACACAGGTAAATGAACATGAAAAGAGCATTAAGCACCATCGCGGCATTATCTTTTGCTATGAGCGCAAACTTGTCGCATGCAGCTGTAAACCCAGACCAAGGTTATGAGCTATTTAATTATATCGGTCCAGCTTTCACCGAAAATTACTACAAGTTTAATGAGTACCGTGAAGCAAATATGTATCGAGGCAGCAGCTTTGTTAAGCATCCAGATCGCCAAGGAAAGCTATTCAAGGATATGGTTGATCTTAACACGAAGCCTAGAACGCACTGAGCTAGGTAGTAAGGTTTTGTTGCTTCCACCTAACACTTATCACTTTACTGTGTTTGGCGGTATCAATGAAAAAAGCCTTAAGCGCGGAATGACCGGAAAATGGCGCGATGATATTGGTAAGACTGACATAGAACTCGACGACGTTAACCGTTCTATGATTGAAAAAATCTATGCAGCAATTGATAGCGGAAACCTGCACGTTCCAAAAATCAAGTTCAAGGTAGTTGGCATAGAGGGAACATTTGGAATAATGCTATCTCTTGAACCATCGACTAAGGCAGATTTGGAGAAATTTACAGAACTAAGCTACAAACTATCTGAAATAACCGGAATTAAGCTATCTCAAAAGCAGATTGAAAACCTTGGTAACATGCACATGACAATGGCATACGCATACAAGGAACTCACGGACCAAGAGAAAGCCGATATCGATGATTACGTTAACAAACATGGTAAGGGTATGATTGGCCAAGAGGTCATAGTAGATTCAATTGAATACTCCATATTTGACGATATGTTAGCTTTCCCAACGGTAATAGAAGTACAGTAATAAAAAATGCCCCGTAGTTTTGAACACGGGGCATTCTTTTATCTATAATTTATTATCACTCATTTATTAACTGGATACCCTACAGTCCTTTAATCCACGGTACGCCTTGGATATTGTCAACTGGACAGCCAGTATTAGCAGTAAGTGCAACAGTTGTGTTGGAGCTAAATGCTAGTTGCAACGTAGAGTAAATCGCTCTTACGTAACCCTCATTCAAATCTCCAGAACCTGTTCCACCTTTGCTAATGAAATACAAAACGTTACCATTGTTTGTAATCATCTTTGCACCAATATTAGACGGATTAGCCCAACTTTCATGGCCTTGGTAAACGCGTACAATTTTACCCTCACCGCAGTTTTCAGGATTTGCAAATGAAGATGATCACCGGCAACTTCTGCTTAATCACAGGCATAGACCCTGACCAAGTCGACAATTGGTACCTTGGCATTTATGTCGATGCGATTGAGTGGGTTGAAATGCCAAATACGCGAGGCATGGCACTGTTTGCGGATGGCGGGATCGTCGGAACCAAACCATACTCTGCCAGCGGTTCCTATATCAACCGCATGAGCGACTACTGCAAAGGCTGTCACTACAAGATAAAAGAGCGCAGTGGCGAGCACTCTTGCCCTTTCAATAGCTTGTACTGGCGCTTTATGAACCGGCACCGCGATGCGTTAAACCGCAACCCACGTATGGGCATGTTATATCGGTCTTGGGACAACATGGACGAGCAAGACCAACAAGCGATACTCGATACCGCGGAACAACGAATGACAAACTGGGAGAACTTATAATGGTGGAGCAACTCAGATTACATATTTTGGTCGTCGGCGGCAGTGGTGGTATTGGTTTCGCTGTGGTTAAACACCTATTATCTGAGCTCTCTCGATTTGATTTTCTTGATGTATACGTAGACGCGACTTATCACTCTCAGCAACCTAACTTAGAGCACAGACGCTTGAACTGGCATAAAATCGACGCCACCCACGAAGCTGATATCGAGCGCTTGAGTTCTCAGTTTGAACGACTTGATTGGTTGATAAACTGCGTCGGTATGCTGCACACTCCAGACCTTGGGCCAGAAAAGAACCTATCGTCTATCGACCCTGAATTTTTCCTAAAAAACATCTCAGTAAACACCTTGCCGAGCTTACTATTAGCCAAGCATTTCACCCCTCTTTTGAAATTGAGCGACAATCCGAAGTTCGCGGTCGTGTCTGCTAAGGTCGACAGCATTTCAGATAATCGATTAGGCGGTTGGTACAGCTATCGTTCATCGAAGGCTGCATTGAACATGTTCATTAAAACCATGTCGATTGAATGGAAACGAACCCTCAAAAAAGGAACCGTATTAGCACTGCACCCCGGGACAACCAATACCGCACTGTCAAAGCCTTTTCAAACCAATGTGCCAAAAGGAAAACTCTTTGATTCCAGTTACGTCGCCCATCGACTGATAGATATGATCAGCAGTGCAACACCGGAGAAGAGTGGCCATTTTTATGCCTATGATGGTAAGCAATTAACGTGGTAGTCAGTAACAAAGAAAAACCCAACAGAGTTGTTGCTCTATTGGGTTTTGTGATCACAAAGAAGCGACGGGGTTCAGTAACATTACGTCAGCAAAACAGACAGAGTTCAACACCTGCGTTGTTTGAAACGGGCCTTTACTCAGACCAATTAAACTTGCTGTCGTCGACCCCTTCTTTTTCTTCTTTAGCGCGTTCGCGGCGGTGTTGCTCTTCCACTCTTGCTGCGTCTATTTCTTGCATTATCGCTTCAATATCCGCTAATTCGTCAGTTTCTGTAAACTCGCCAGTTAGCTTGGTGTCTGGCTTTAGCTCACCTTTCTCATACAGCGCCCACATTTCCTTAGCGTACTCTGTCTTTGCGAGTTCCGGCGCGAACTGAGCGTAATAATCACGGATATTATTAACATCACGAGTCAACATCCATTCTGCATTATTATTGGCAGAAGCATCAACGGCTTGCGGTAAATCAATGATAACTGGACCATACTCATCCACAAGCACGTTGAATTCAGACAAGTCACCATGGATCAAACCAACACACAACATTTTAACCACGTAAGTCATCATCACGGCGTGGTCTTCGATCGCTTGCTCTGCGGGCATCACCACGTCGTTGAGCCTTGGTGCGACATAACCATCGTCATCGGTAACCAACTCCATGAGTAACACACCATCGAAACAACCAAAAGGTTGAGGCACGCGTACTCCCGCCTCCGCAAGCTTATACAAGGCATCAACTTCGGCACTTTGCCATATTTTTTCTTGTTGTTCGCGACCGAAACCCGAACCTTTTTCCATGGCTCTAGCACGACGACTATTGCGGACTTTACGCCCTTCTCGATAGGCTGTCGCTTTCTTAAAGCTGCGCTGGCTTATCTCTTTATAAACTTTGGCACAGCGGATCGTGTCACCGCAGCGTACTATGTACACCGAGGCTTCTTTGCCACTCATAAGTTGGCTTGTCACCTCGTCGACTAAACCATCGTCAACTAAAGGTTGTATTCTTTTAGGTATCTTCATGTCGCCTTTATACATGAGTTACCTTGCAGATTAAATATTAACTCGTTAAATGAGTGGTTATTATCTGTAGATGGTTAAATAGAGACAGATTATGTCGATTTCGTTTTTTGCCGACGACAGCGTTCCGAACAATAAATTACCGTTTCCCAACCACGCTGCCACTTCTTACGCCATGCGAATGGTTTTTGACAAACTGGGCATGTCTTAGTCGGTAGATATGGTTTCTTGTGCATGGCCCCTCCTCGTCGATGCGTTCACTTTCTACGTCCAGTAGAAATTCCTCACTTTGGGGAATGACAAAAGTAATACCAACAAACCCAGATTCCTTATTACGTTCGTTTCTTACTTTGGGGAATGACGGCTACTTTTTGATCGCTCCTGACTTTAAGGAGTGACGGCGTAGTGATTGATGACAACGCCCGACTCCGTCATCCTCGAGAAGGAGGAACGACTGAGTCGGGGATCTGCTTCATCTAACTCTGTTTCTATTTCTGCGCTGATGAACAGGACTAGAATCTAAGCAACAACTTTGTACTGCTTCTCCATCTCACTGAAGCCTAAGCCAGAGTGCTTGGTCACTTTCAGTTGAACAGGTACACGCTCTTTCAATGCTTCAACATGGCTGATCACACCAATCATCTTGCCTGACGCGTTTAAGTTATCTAACGCATTCAGGGCAATATCCAAGGTATCACTGTCTAGTGTGCCGAAACCTTCATCAAGGAACAGAGAATCAATACTGGTTTTGTGACTCACAAGATCAGAGAGCGCCAATGCCAGAGCCAAGCTCACCAAGAAGCTTTCGCCACCGGATAAGGTTTTAGTATCACGCATCACATCGCCCTGCCAAGTATCCACCACTTGCAGTTCTAACCCATCATCGGCTTTGCGTTTTAACTCATAGCGGCCATGTAAACGTTGCAACTGCTTATTAGCGAGATACACCAAGTTTTCAAGTGTTAAGCCTTGAGCAAACTTACGGAATTTATCGCCGTTCTTAGAACCGATAAGTGAGTTCAGACGTGAGATATCATCAAACTCCAACTGCTGTTCTTCGATCTGTTTGAACAAATCTTGTTGATTGCTACGATTCTGTCGATCAGTCTCTAGATTGGCAGAAATGGCACCAATTTGAGTCGCATGATTTTGCTGTTCGTTTTGACATTCCGCCGTTGCCAGCTCTACCTCACTTTGCGGTAAGGCACTCCACGTTGTGGCTTTTTCATGACTGAGTAACTCAACTTTATTCGCTTTAGCACTGCTCAATCTCGCCTGTGCGCTGACGATGGCTTCTTCAAGTCTCTTCTTCAGACTTTTCAACTGTGTGATTACCGTTTCATCCAGCAATGCAGACTCAAAATCAGCATCATTTGCAAAAGGGCTCGACGCTAACGCCTGTTCCCACAACTGTTTCACCTCTACTTGTGCTTGCTGTTTCGCCACCAGTTCTTCGGTGTACCCCGTAAGCTTGGTTTGTTCGGCTCTATGGTCGAGTTCACAACGGTTAAATTCAGCTTGCGATACCTCTAACTTAGTGACAACGTCACTCATTTTTTGTTTTATCGCTTGAATCGCTGATTGGACGTCATTGTCACCAAATAACTCAGATCTTGATTCAGTGATTGATGCTAACTCTTGGGTTAATGTTTCTAACTCTTGATTTGAGCTAGCGATCTCTCTGGTGAGCGATTCCAACTTGTCATCAAGCGATTTTAGTTCAGCACGCAGACTAATTAACTGTTTATCGCAGTCATCCTGTTGCTGTTTAGTGGTTTGCCAAAGGTTAGAGGCTTGCTGTTTTTGGGAAAACCAAGCGTCAATGAGTTCGAGTTCTGGCGCGTCAATCGAGGCGTTCACAATACTCTCTTTGAGTGCCGTCCACTGCTCCGCTTTGGATTGAGTGCACTTTTCAGCTTGTTCATGCTGAGCTTGCGATTGCAGGGTTAAATCCGTCAGCCGCTGTTGTGCTAACGCTAAGTTAGACTGGGCTTTTTCGACCATCATACTTGCCGCTGTACGTTGTTTTTCAGCTTCAAGGTACGCATGACTCGCGTCAGCCATTGCACGTAATTGATGAATGACGTCGTTAAGTTGTTGCTCACACGATTCAACAAACACACTGACTGTTTGACTATCTCCTACAGATTCAATAAGCGGTAGCGTGATAGTTAGCGTCGCCTCTTGAGATGCAAAACTCGCTTGGGCCTGCTCAAGTTTACTCAGGGTGTTTGCCCAATTTTCCCTGCTTTGTTCAACATCAGCCTGTGCGCGTTGAAGTTCGTCTTTAAGCCCATTGATGATTGGCGCAAGCGAATCCAACTGCTGCCGATGTTCTGTGCCCTCTTTTTGAATAAGTGCGAGATCGGCCTCTTCACGTTCTTTTTGTAACATCAGATCCGTCAGATCTTGGGACGGTTCAATCGCATGATGGGCTGATCCACATAAAGGACAATCCATTCCTGGCTTCAGCGCAGCACGATACTTTGCGAGTTCACCTTCTTGATCAATTAAGCGAGTTAAGCGTTCGAGTGATGTTTTGTTGCTTTGGTAACGCTCAAGCAGAACTTCACGCTCTATGGTCAAGGTATCTGACAACTGAAGCTTGTTGGCAAGCTCTGCATGTTTAACTTCGATACGTTGAGTGGCTTGCAAGTAGCCTTGATGAATATCAACTAAGGTATGAGTATGACGGCTCCAATACTCAAGCAGATCTTTATTCGCATTCAATACCACTTCACTTGTCTGTTGTTGCAATGATTCCAGTTCAAGCTTGGCATTATTCTCAACCACCACCCGCTCTGTGAATGTTTTATCTTGTGCGAGTTTCGCCTCATGAGAGGTTTGGACTAACGTTTGTTGTGCATCTAGCGCTTGATTCACACGTTGAACGCCCTTGAGTAATTCACTGTGTTGCTTTTCAAGTGTTCGAACTTGGTCAACCTTAGCCTGCCATTGGCCTAGGTATTTTTCGAGGTGCTTATCGGCTTGATGGGTAGCTAAATACTGGGCATCGCGCTCTTGTTGTTGTTGAACAGCAGCAAGAGTTTTACTCAATACCGCGTGTTTATGGCGCTGTTCAATATCTCGTTCATTCAGTATGTTAACGTTTTTATCAACGGCAACTTGTTTATCTTTAAGTACCGAAATCTGGGTATCAAGCGGTCGAACTTGCTCAATAATTTTTTCTTGCTCTTGTTGTTGTTGTTTTACTTGCTCAACCAACACGTTTTGTGTTTTAAGCTTGTCGCTAGCGGCTGATTTCTCGGCATTTCGCTGAGCAAATCTTTTGGTACTGCTTTCAAGGTTTGCTTGAATCGCTTGCACTTCTTGATCGCTGCGCTGCACATCTTTATACAATGGGCGTAGCTTTTCTGCGGGCTCGCTTTTCGCTAAACGATCCAGAGAGGGTTGGTTGTCTGAAAGCGTATCTTGCGCCTGTTTTAAGTCCTGTTCGCCATTAACGATCGCAAAGTCGGCTTTGGTGATATCTTTCCACCAGCTTAAATGCGCGTTCCATTCAACCAGTTGTTGAGCTAATACGGTTTGTTCGGTTTCTCGTTTATCCCGTTCAGTGAGTAGCGCTTGAATCTGCTCGTCTGATAGCAAGCTGACCCCTTCAGCCTTAGCTTTTAAATGATTGAGAGACTCTTCGCTCGATTTGAAGTGATCATAGATCCGTTCTGAGATCAGGCTGTAAACTTCGGTGCCGGTCAGCTCTTCAAGCAGTTCCGCTCGATCATTTGCATTGGCATTCAAGAAAGCGGCAAACTCGCCTTGTGACAACATGATCGACTTAGTGAAGCGAGAAAAATCCAAACCCGTGACGGATTCAACCATCTTGATTTTCTTAGTCAGCTGCGTTTCTAGAACTGCATCGCTATCTGCATCTGCAAACTCACACGTTGGCGTTTGCAGTGCACCATCGTGCTTGCCGCGAGCTCGTTTATGATGGAAATTCGAACGGTACGTTTTCCCTTTGACTTCAAATTCAATCTCAGCAAAACATTCACCCGTGCCACGCGTCATCAGCTCGTTGGTGCCTTTGGCAATGCTTTTCAATCGTGGCGTACGGTGAAACAGTGCCAAACAAATCGCATCAAGAATGGTGGTTTTGCCCGCACCTGTGGGGCCTGTGATCGCAAACAACCCGTTTTCAGAAAAAGGTGACTGTGTAAAATCGAGTTTCCAACGACCTTTCAAAGCGTTCAGGTTTTCAAATTCTAAGCTTAAGATTTTCATTCTTGATTACTCTTCCGTACCGTTTAAATCGTCAGTTCCGTGCGACACTTCAGCAATCACTTGCTTGAACTTGATCGTCATTCTTTCTAAGCGTGCTTTCTCTGTCTCACTTTCAAACACTTCGAGTGCGATACGTTTTTCAAACACATCCATGGGCGTGAGTTCCGCTAAGGTTTCCGCTGATTCTCGCGCTAACACTTGGTTACGGCGCTCTCTTGCTCTTCTTAACTGCAGCACTTCAACGTTTAGGCCTTCGGTTAAGGCTCGCATGCGTTCTTGCAAATCTGATAGGTAGTCTTGTGCATGAACCTCAATCGACAACCACACGCTTTGCCCCTCTTCCAACCCCGTATATTGATTCAGTTGAGACTCAATCTCGCTCAAGTCGCCTCTGATTTCAGCCAAAGGTTGGAAGTTAGGAATATCGAGTTGAGAAATGGTACGTTCGCCTTGCTCGAACTCAACCATACACACCTGCTTTTGCGATTTAAGCTCGTCAAAACTGAGCGGAATGGGTGACCCGCAGTAGCGAATGTATTCACGTTTCGCCACCACTTGAGGACGATGAATATGGCCAAGTGCGATGTAATCAGCATTTGGGAAACCGTCGGCAGCAAAACCATCTAAATTGCCAACATAGATATCCCGCACCGAATCAGACTGCTTGACCCCCATTGCTGTTAAATGCCCTGTGGCGATGATGGGCATGGTTTCACTGTTCGCTAAAGTCTTGCGTTTTTCGACTGCTGCATCGTAGACACCTTGATAGTGCTGCTTAATCGCAGCGCCCAGTTGCTTCTGACGCTCAACCCCCGACACACCCGCTTGGCTAGATAAAACATCGCGCGGGCGAATGAAAGGAATTGCACAGACTAAAGCCTCAACCTTGCCGCTCTTGCCCTTCAATTCAACAACCTGAGTCGCATAATCGTCATTCGTGTTAGGGATCACATCCGCGCCCATGCACTTCAATAATGGCTGTGTTTCTTTAAGCACAGATACGGAATCGTGGTTACCGCCTAATAGCACCAGCTGGCAGCCGATATTATTCGAGTCGACAACAAACTTGTTGTACATCTCACGGGCATAACTGGGTGGTGTGCTGGTATCGAAAATATCACCCGCGACGATAATCGCGTCGATATCGTGCTCAGAAACTTGCTCTAACAACCATTGTAAAAAACGTTCATGCTCGTTTTTACGACTTTTATTGTAGAAGTTTTGGCCAAGATGCCAATCGGAGGTGTGAAGAATTTTCATTGCGGCTCACTGGATATCTGTAATACCTGTAATCTACCAAAATAGTTCGCACAATTCTTTTTTATCAAAGCGCTTTGGCTACATAAAAAGCCTGATCATGCCACTCGGCGTAACGGGTTACTCATCAACAGTGTGAACCAAACTCATCATCGACTATGTTCATATTTATTACCGCCCCATTTCTCTGAATTGCTCTCGCGGTGTTTGTTCCATTAGAGTTCCGCACTACAACCCAATAAGCATGAAGTAAACCCTCAACAATCGCTGCCAGCAACAAAGATTCGCTTGTTATTTTGACGTTCTAGTTTACTATGCGCCACCCCACTTTTTTCAGCTAATGCTATAGGCCATTATGTCCGCCAACGCACTCTACACCGACCTATCGAGCTACTATGATTTAATGTGTGTCGATATTGACTACCAAGCGCAAAGTAACTGTATTCGCCGGCTACATCAAATTTTCGGAAACAATGGGAAAAGTCACTTAGACCTTGGTTGCGGCACAGGCCCTCACGTTCGTCATTTCATTGACTACGGCTACCAAAGTAGTGGCCTTGATCTCAACAAGCCAATGTTAGACATCGCTCAAGTTCGCTGTCCAGAAGCCAGCTTTTCAGTGCAGAACATGAGTAATTTTACCGTAGCTGAACCACTGGATCTGATCACTTGCTTCTTATATTCCATCCATTACAACGATGGCATTGAGAATTTTAAAGCCTGCATGGCAAGCGTTCACAAAGCGCTGAAACCCGGCGGCGTATTTTGCTTTAACGTAGTTGACAAAGATAAGATCAATAATGAGCTATTTGTTCGACACACAACGAACCAACAACAAGATGCTTTCACTTTCCGTTCTGGTTGGTACTATTCTGGCGAAGGCAATAGACAAGCGCTAAAACTGAGCATTGAAAAGACGAGCGCAGGCAACACTCAGGTATGGAATGATGAACATCCTATGGTGGCTTTCTCGTTCAAAGAATTGATTGAAATGGTCGAGCCTAATTTTGAGGTTCACCTTTTCGAACACGATTACGATAAGTTGTTGCCATGGGATAATGTGTCTGGCAACGCGTTGGTTATTTGCGTAAAAGCGCAAGACACTTTGCCGAAAAGCGACGGTTAATTGAGTGATAAAACAGCCTGACATAACGTTGCCTTGAAACGACGTGTACACCAATGCCGATGTAAAGCCAGCGTACGGTGTCATTTTGAGCGACTCATCGTTAAAAAGAGAGGCACATTGGCCTCTCTTTTATCGTTTATTTCGCTTCACTGCATGCTGAATAGTAACTCTCAATGCATGAGATAAAATGAGCTTTGTTCATTTCATGCAGCTGATTAATTCCTGCAGCGGCTTTTCGTCCGCCACCCGTATCAAAACGGGAACAAATTTCATCAGCCCCAATCCGGTTTGATAATGGTGCTCGCAAGCTAACGGTATACGACTCACCCTCTTGGTTTTGGGTGAGCACCGCTTGTGCTCGATAAGGGTCTTGATTAACGAGATCATTGCCAAATACACCACTGATACGACGCGCCCAACTTTCACTCGGCAGTTCAAACACTCGAACTACTTCACTCTCATAGGTCGCAACAAGGCTCGATAGCTGTTGGCGATCAATATGATAGGCATCACGAAGACGATAAAATACCGACGCTTTATCCGTCAAAAGCTCAAATGGGTTTGGATACTGGTAAAGCGTTCGGTAGAGTTCAGCGGGTGTGACATGTAAATCACTCAATGTACTACCATAACCGTTGTAATTGACTAGAGTGCCGAGCTCTTGCAAAAAATCAATGTCGGCTTGATCCAATCCATTGTCGAACGCTAGCTGCATAGCAACCGCTTTAAGGTTGTCACCAAAGGCAGCGGCGATAGCCCATGTCACATACGCACCGTCCAACTTCTGGTTTATCAACAAGCTCGTACAACATTCGGGAGAAGTATTAATTAACGTATCAAGGTGACGAGAAACCGGCACTTCTCCTGTACGATGATGGTCGCAATAAAAAACGTCAATATTCGCATCAAGCAGTGCGCGCAATGCCGATCTATTTTTCTCCATCGACACATCTAAGATCGTTGCAGATGTCACATCAGCTCGATTGTCCCGCTCGGCTATTTGCCCAACCACTTGAGCAACCAACTGAATATCTCGCTTCACACCGGTAATCAGCTCACTCTCTTTCGGCTCACTTAAGCGCAATTGCAACAACGCTATAATACCGTCTGCATCGCCATTAAATACATCGTAATGCATGTTGTTCCTCTTCCTTTGAACGTTCACTGTCTATCCGTCATCAAATAACCCGAACGGTAATATGTCTGCTCTTAATTGCCTCTCACTATTCTAGTTTTATTTCAGCGCGAGTTAAGTCTATTTTGGAATGGCTTATTCTCATTAGATGACAAAAGATTGGCAAAAAAAAAGAGCCGCGGTATGCGACTCCTTATTTAATTATGGGCTTTAAAAGACGTACTCTTGAGTAATGTAGATATCCCCGAGATATTCCCTTCAAAAAGTATATTCTCAAACAGGAACTACCACAGTCATTAATCTTAGCTCATATTGAGTAGACAAATAAATTTATTCTCAGAGGTCTTATCATGCTTTCCGCCCTGACCAAAGGAGTAGACTTGACCTTGTTTAGTCCAGTAACTTCCAGAAACGAGATGTGCATTTTGTGCTAGATATTCATAAGCGGTTTGACTCGGTAAACTCGACGATAAACGTTCGCAATATTGCATCGCGTCAGCACGATTTAAGAAAACATCTTGAGTTTTGCTGTTTTCTCTCAGCTTAGGAATAAGATAAGTAAACGCTTTATCTTTGTAGAGCACTTTATTTGCGTATTGATTTGTCTCTTTTTTCCCTGGCGACTTTACTGTCTCAGCGGTGCGAGGCTGTAAAATGCTCTTAGAAAATCCAGTGCTGGCTTGTGACTTATGAGGCTTGTTCGCCCCTTCCGTGATGACCTTATTTGGGGATGCTTTGGGGGTGCTCACTAGGCTTGAAAATGGGAAAAAGTAATCGCCACCATTCTCAAGATTTAACTTAAGTGACTGTATTTTATCACCATTCGTGACACGAACATTATAAATACCCACGTAATTGCCCGCCACATCGACCCTTTCCCCAGAACCGACTTCTTGGTCATTTATATAGAAAACCGTTTGTGGTGAATTTGAACGGAACACAAAGCGGACCTTATCCAAGCCCAACGCTTGTCTAAGCTCAACTTCCGTGTTTGCACTGTAATTGTGTTTATAACTGGCATCGGCCGTAAATGAAAGATCACCATTTAATTTTTGGGTTGCGTCAATCACTCGAAAATTTGTCAGTTTAATACGCGATAATCCGCCTTTACTCAGAACGAACGCGTTCTTGATGGACGGTAAATTTCTGTTCACACAGGTAGAAAGGCTTTCAGAAACGTTGCACTGTAAGCGACCAGAATAAGAGTCATTAATCACACGTTTTGATTCGTCCAGATGACGAGACTTGATCTGTTCGTAGAGAGAAAGAAGCGCATCACTCTTTTCTCGCTCAAATTGACTTGCCTTCTGCTGTTTGTTTGAGAGTTGCTGTTTTGTTTCTACGAGCAATTTTCCAGCCGTCTCAATGTCCGTTTTCATTGAGTTCACTTTGGCTGACATATTTCGTAAGGTCAGTATTAGAGATTCGTCGTACACACCATCGATCAATTTGTCTTTTAAACGGGTCGAGTCAGATTTGATCATATCAATACTGCTTTCTAACTTGATCTTGTTTGATTCAATTTCAGTGTTTAACTCGTTGTAATGCGAAATGCTCTCATCAATATTCAATGATCCGTATTGTTGCTCATAGGCGGAATTGATGTTGTTTAGTTTATCCTGCTCATTAAAGTCAATGAGCTCGGATGCTGCTACTACACCACTCCACCCTACAACCGCCATGATGGCTATTGCTGTCTTATATTTATTCATTGCCACTCTAATACTACCCACCCTGCCGCAATTTCTAATACTTCACCCTAGCTCGAGTAGTAAGGTGAAGTTCTATAATTTGATACCAATTTCTATTTTCACTGTTTTTCCTCAGAAGACCAAATTTCTGAGCGTCGATTTTTCGCTCGACCTTCCGACGTAGCGTTAGAAGCAATCGGTTTAGTTTCACCAAATGATCGAACAACAATACGATTTTTTTCAACGCCTTTCGAGACTAAACCATCGGACGTAGTCAATGCTCTCTTGAGGCCAAGTGCTTGATTGTAACCTTTAGAACCCGTTTTGTCAGTGTGTCCATACACGGTAATCGGACTATTGGTCACTTTTAACGAATCGGCTAACTCATTTAATGCTTTATTCCCCATGGGCGTTAAGTTGTATTGGTCAAAGCCAAAATGAAGGCGTGCTAACAACCCGTGCCGTTCTTGGTTGCTGATCCAAGTCTTACATCGCGACTGTTCCAAACCTAAGTTTGACTGTTTCTGCAGCGCTTGCTTTAACTCGCTGTTGTCAGACTCCTGTGTTATCTGCAGAAAGCCCTGTCGATGCTGAGCGACACCGACAATATCATCGACAATGACACTATGTTGGTATTCACTGAACGCAGTGTCACAGTATTCACTAACGCCATCTTTAGCATTGACAGCAAAGCTAAACGGTAATGTCGAGATGATGACTGCACCCATTACTAAATTTCTCATATTGTCCTCTAGTACAACTTAGTTATTCCGCTCGTTTTTGAACCTTTACGGATGAGTTTTTCTATCTTTTCAATCAACTCATCTAGGTTAGATACATCGATGATGTCTTCCTGCGAGTCGATAACACAGTCTTGAAAGCCACTTTGTTGAGAAGCTCGAAAGTTGATACCGATAATCCCTATGTATAGACCGGGGATCTCTTGTCTTGCTTTGTTGCACATGCCCGAGCTTACAAGTTGTCGAAGAATGTTGTTATTGGGTGATTCCTGTCCATCACTTAGAATCAGTAACATCTTAATTTTCTTATTATAAGCTTGCTGATCTTCTTGAACGGAACTATGAGGGTTACCCTCATTTAAGATTTGAGAGCCCCTCAATATACCTTGGTAAGCGTTAGTACCACCGTTAGCCCACATAGTGGAAATCGGATTCAAATCTGTTCGCTTATTGGTAAGCCGAATGTTGTGAAACTGTGATACATTTTGGTCACCAAACCCATTGAATAAATTCACGCCCGTCACACTGTAGTAGTTAGACTTCAATAATGATTTGTCGGTTAACATGGTATTCACTGTAGACGGAATATCAACATAGTTATAGACATCTGCAACGTTAGATCGGCTGGAATCAAGGACATCTTTTACCCGCTTAGCGTACTCATGATTTTCTGCTCTTGGGTTATAACAGTATGATTGCAAACGAGCACAGCTGTTTACCTGTTGCCTTGTTTTTCCTCTCCAGGCATTCCAATCAACATCATTATACGAATACGATGAAGTGTAGGTTCGATAGTTATGTTTATAACTCAACTGACTTGTCACATGCACTTGATTTCCAGGGGCTACTTCTCTGGTTCGTACGTTATAGGGCACAAAGCCGACTCGGTTAAGCAATTTATCGCTGGCCGACTGTGGCCCTGGCTCATCACACACTTCTTTCCAATGACCATTGACGAGTTGTCGACGAGTCGATGAACAAAGAATCTTATCCGATATTCGATTAATGGCCGTTTTCAAGTCGTCAATTTTTCTATGTCGATGTGGGCCCCATCTGTCTTTCATCGATCCTGAAAAATCCGAGACAAAAACAATATCGATATTGTTATCCCCTAGGTATACCGGGTACTTTCTCGCTAACGAACGGCCAGCGAGTGTCTGTTGCGCCTCAAACGAAGGAATGAAACTACTCACAAACCAAGAATCATGGGTCGTTTGTGCGTTTACGGTATATTGGATGTACTCAAGGACTCCCGCCCCCTCATCTTCTGCTTGATGAACTCTGACGGCAGACAGTTTCTTTGATTTGATGTCTCGGACATAATTGTCGACATATTTTTTAGCCAAAGAATTCGCCGTATTCGGCTGATCCTGAATCGTCACCGCTAATGCTGCGGCCTCTGCTGAATCTCTTAGCCGACTGGTTTCTTGCACATATCGTGTACCTTCAACCGCCCAAAAGGTAACGCCCATGATAGGCACGAGCAATAAGCCCATCCAGACCGCGGCCACCCCTTTCTGTTTTTGCAGGCTTGAGCTTGAATACTGATATCTTGGTATTCTCATATCATCTCCCTGGCATTATTGACGAAGAGGCAATCTTAACCATTGATTTAGTACCACCATCAAAGAAGGGCTTGAGCCAAGAACGATTTTCTTCACAAAGAGTGACTCGATATAATGGATAAACCTTTCCTTTTTCGACAGGGGCTAAATCGGCATGTTCGAGAATAGAATCGGAGTTGCACTGTAAGCTCCTAAACTTATGACTGGAAAACTCAGCCACATTACGCTTATTTATTAATGACTCGACTTTGATGGCCACATCTTCCGGTGGTGTATCCAGCATTCGACTGGCGACTGCGGTTAAATCTCGTAGCTCTGCATTGGTCACAGAGAGGTTTTTCCCGGCTAGCACATCACCCTCAAAATAACGAGATCGCTCTTTTATGATATTGACTAAAGCAAAACTTGATCGATCGAGCTTTGCTCGCACAAGCAGTTGATAACTTAAGTCTGCAGCAAACAAGTAGATGCCGCCCAGCGCTATGATGACGAATACCAATTCGATGGTAAACGAGCCACGCTGACGCCTTAGACCCGTTATATTTAGGCTACTGAGTGTCATCTTTCCAGCCCTCATGCTCTAAATTCAGCACCATAGTGCGCGAAATATTTTTATCAGACGATCCTGAGAATTTAATCACTGGCGAGTAACGGTAAGTCACCGTGATCTCTGCAAGCACATAAGAAGAGTCTAAGTCTTGCGCTGAATATCCTCTGTTGGCGATAAAGTCGGAATAGTTTTTGAAGTATTTACCTTGTATCGAGAACCGTGAACGATCAATGAGGAAATGCCATAAGCTATTATTGTCCTCGATAAGCGCTTTAAACTTATTTTCATATTGCTGATTAATGCTTTTACCTTCATATATTTTTGTGTTCCTAATGGTTTCTCTAAGAGAATATTCCGTCATGTTCACAATATAAATTTGGTAACTCGATTCGAAAATCGTAAAAGTGACAAAAAACAAAGCGATTGCGCCCAACACGAACTCGATCGATGTCGCTCCTTTTTGCCGATAAAAACATCTCATCACTAAACCCTATTTTTGAGCCAATTCTGTGGCTATGCTCTGAAGCTCTTGGTCCGAAAAGTCACCTTTGAGTAATTTTTTTGCTGACTCGACTTTGTGAGTTTTCATGAGTGCAACAGCAAGATTTGCTTTTACGATCTTGTTTCCGGGATCTTGTTTTAAAATAGGGACTAATGTTTCAATTGCCTGATCGAACTCCCCCTTTGCCATATGAATCATGGCAATGTTGTTCTTAATCGCAATATCGTCAAAGCCACGCAAGCGCGCCTTATCAAGTTCTTGATAGGCCTCTTTGTATCTTCCTGCTTTGGTGTACGCCACACCGAGTAAAACATGAATTTGACCCGTTTGATTGCCCACTTTGATGGAAGACTTGTAAGAAGAGATGGCATTTTCAGTATCGTTTTTCGCATCAAACACTTGCCCTTCTAACTGGTACAAATTCGAATTTTCAACCCCTTCTTTTTTTAAGTACTGAACATAGAAATTGGCTGATTCTAAGTCACCTTTATAAAAATAGGCCCATGCCAGTTTTTCTTTTATTTCAGTATCTTGAGAGCCTTTTTTTAACTCGGATTTATAGTGACTGATTAAGCCATCGTAATTTTTGACTTTTTCCATACTCGCAACATCATCGGGTTCCAGCCTCTGTTGTGCAGGCGTTGATTCACAGCCAGCTAAAACGCTCAACGTTAACAACGCTAAAATAATACGTTTTCCTAACACAGCTTATCCTCCAAAATTCAGTGACATTTGCATCACACCTGGTGCAAGAATCAATATTACGATCGGAAACATAATCAAGAGGATCAAAGGGACACTCATCTTCGCTGAAAGCTTGCCTACCTTTTCTTCTACAGTCAGTATTTGCGCTTTTCGCATGTCTTCGGCGAGATCACTCAATACCTGAGAGACTGATGTACCATATTGTAAGTTTTGAATGAGTGTCAGCACAAAACTTCGTACCTCAGGCGTGGGGATCCGATCACCCAAATCATTCAGTGCCTTATCTAAACCGTGTATTTTTGCCGAGTCCGAGGTGCGCTTAATTTGATAACAAAGGTCAGAGTCAAACTCAGCAAGTTCTTTGGCTAAATAGGCTAATGCGGCTTCTATCGTCATACCGGTTTGCACACAAAGCGCCATCATATCAAGCAAATACGGCATCTGAGCTGAAGTTCTATTAATCAGAAGCTTGCGTCTCATACTAAGCAGTGCATCGGGTACGACAATAACGCCAATAAGGCTAAATACCACCACCAACAGTTTATTATTCATCGGCATATCGATTAACAGCATCGACACCGAGACAATGCCCAGAACTAACAACTTGGCAGGAAAATAAAACTTTGCCCATTCAGTGTTGTAATAGCCTGCCTCTATCATTTTTTGTTCCAGTTCGCGCCGATGCTCCTTACCAAACCGAACAAAAAAGCGATTCAAGTGAGAGGGTGAACGAACGCTGTCTCCGGTTAAGTAAACCGCGATCTTATAGCGTCTTTGCTCTGCGCGAATAGAATCAAAAATCAGAAACAGGAGTGATAAAAACAAAACAATGAGGGCTGCCAATAACATCATGTGCGTACACCTCTCACTAAGAGCCAAATAATGAACAACCCCAAAAACTCACTCCCCAACACATAGAAAAGGACAACTCGGCCGTCAGGGTCATATAAAATGAAATGCACATTATCAGGGTTCACATAATTGAGCAGAAGCATAAAAATCACAGGAATGGCGGCGACAATCTTTGCTGAAATCCGAGCTTCCGAGGTCATTGCCATCTTCTTTTTTTCTAGTGTTCGCGCCTCAACTAAGACACGAATCAGTCTCGCTAACACACCTTTAAGTTGCCCGCCTCGAGCGATATTGGCCCTAAGGGTGACGGTAAAAAATAAGAACTCAGGATAGGGATAGTTTTTGCACGAGCGCTGAAGTGCAACTTCCTGAGATTCACCCAGTTTCAATCGCTCTCCCATGAGTTTGAACTCTCGGCCTACAGCGTTGTCCATGATTTCGCCAACATAACTGATGGCTTGCATCAAACTTTCACCCGCCGTAACCGAACTCATCATAATGTTCAAAGCATCGGGGAACGTATTCTCAAAATCTCGTCGTCTTTTGGTAACCAAGAAGCGATAACCAAAGAACGTAGCCAATAAAGATAAGCCAAGGATTAACATCATGTTTGTCATCAAGAGTAACTTCACCACGAAGTACCAAGATACAATGATGCAGGCCACAACATACAGGCCTATATATAAAAAAGAACGCGGACCTAAAATCATCAACGTTGGTGAGGTTGACTCTTTGAACTTCTGCCAACTTTGTTTTTTTACCAGAGATTTAATGTTGATTGCATTGAAGCTTTCCGCTTCAGCTTGTTCAATGTTGAAAAAATGATCAACTTTTCTGACCTTTGAGTCTCTGACCAAAAAAAGAACAATGGCAAAGAGAATAAGCGACAACCAAAGCATGCTATACCCCCTTAAACGAGGCCATAAGCTCATCATAAAGCCCGAAGAATTGGGCTTTCTTCACTAGCTCAGAGCGTTGCATAATACCGTTGGTGGCAAAGTCACCTTTGACGGTGTCACCAAAATTCGCCTCGTCATAACGGAAACGATAGATCTCCTCTATCACCACACTATCGCCTTCAAGACCAACAATTTCTGAAATACTGGTAATTTTACGGGAACCATCACGCAGTCTGTTCACCTGAACAATCATTTGAACGGCACTCACGATTGTTCTTCGAATCGCATCAAGGGGTTGATTCAAATTCGCCATCATGACCATCGATTCGACACGCGCAATCGCATCTCTAGGTGTATTGGCGTGCAAGGTAGACATTGACCCATCATGACCAGTATTCATAGCTTGTAGCATTTCGAACGCTTCAGAGCCACGACACTCACCAAGAATAATTCGATCAGGACGCATACGGAGTGCATTGATAACTAATTCTCGTTGGGTCACTGCACCTGTCTGTTCAACACTCGAAGATCGTGTTTCCAAACGAACCAAGTTCGGCTGTTGCAAACGCAATTCAGCGGCATCCTCAATAGTGACAATACGTTCATCTTCTGCGATGTACTGAGAAAGCGCATTAAGCAGTGTGGTTTTACCCGAACCTGTCCCTCCAGAAATCAACACATTCATACGACAACGAGAGGCTATCATTAACACTCTTGCCATCTCTGGCGACATAGAACCAAAACCAATCAAGTCTTCAAAACCGATGTTTTGTTCTCTAAACTTACGTATAGAAATCGACGTACCATCCAGAGCAATCGGTGGAATAACGATGTTTACCCGGCTGCCATCATCAAGTCGCGCATCGACGGTCGGAGAAAGTTCATCAACTCGTCGCCCAACACGTGATGCGATACGCTTAGCAATGGCTAATAGCTGCTCTTCGTTCACAAACGTCACGTCAGACTTTTGAACCTTGCCGTGTCGTTCAAAAAAGATATTGTTGGGTCCGTTCACCATAATATCGGAGATGGATTGATCTTCGACCAACGGTTGTAAGGGCCCTAACCCAAACAGCTCATCGATCAAACTTTTGACTAAGCCCGACTTCATCATCGAAGTGATTGGGCGTTGATAACTGTTAGCGAGCAGATCAACCGCCGCTTGTATTTGTGATTCCAACTCTCGACGGCTCATTTTTTGAACCGCTTCAGCATCTAATGCTTCAAATATCTGTCCACGAAACGCAAGGTATAGCTCTTTGTTAGAACTCATTTAACACGCACCTTCTTCAACCACGAACCCATGCCCTTTTGATCCACTGGCAGGCCATTAATCGATTTAACCAATAGATCCATAGAACGACCGATTTGACGATCGTGCTTGTGCCCTCGTTTGCCATCAATGACGATATGCGATAACGATTTACAGTAATTAATTTCCAGATCGACCTTTGAACCTAAGTATTTGATTATGTCAGGCTTTTGTAGCACATAAGCGTTTTCAGGACGATGGTAGTTCACGACTGTGATGACTCGAGTTCGAGATGATAACGTGAGTTGCAAGTTGGTGATTTTTTCATACAAGCGTTTCGCACTTCTCACCGAAGATACTGACGCATCCAAAACCAACACAACCACATCAAAGTTTTCAACTAAAAGTTGAGGTTCAACTTTAAAGTCCACCCCCCCAGAAAAATCTTCAACAATGAAGTTGGTATTTCGAGATAAAAGATCACAAAGTGTTTGATTGTAATTGAGAATATCTACCTGACTCATGTCACCATCAATCGCTAACAGACGAAGGTTTTTTCGTGCGCTGAATAAATAACTCAACGCGCCTTCTCCATCCATCTCATGCAATGGCGCAGTAAATTCATCAATCGTACGGGGGGTAAATTCTTTTAAGCCCAGTAATATATCAATATTGGTATCTGTGTATTGATGGTCGACAACAATGGTATCTGTACCTTGAGTCGCCAACAGTGAACTCAACTCAGTGGTAATAAATGACGCACCTACGCCACCTTTTGAGCCCACAACAGCCACTCGTTTGGCTTTACGTTTCTCACTAACTCCTGAAAAAGTCTTAAGATTTTTACTAACATGGTTTAAGAAATCCGCGAATTCTTGCTTATTTACCGGCCAAAATACATAGTAAAAACCCATATCTTTAAGAGAACGCAACGTCGATATCGCGTCTTCTTTACCAATAACAATCACCCCTTGGTGTGTGGGCAGTTTGCTGGCAAAGGCTTTAACATCTTCGACAACATTACGTGATTCATTAAATTCTAGAATGATGATATGGCTGTTTTGTTTCGCGGTTAATTTGGTCAAACCCGCGCTAACTTTTAGGCACTCAGGTTCGTTCCAACCTTCAAAGCGAAACACTTCCTGAATAAGGTTCACGCACTCTTGTGTTTGATAAAACAACGTGCAGCCTAAAACACCGGTCGTGACTACCGGCTCTTCTTTCGCTTTTGTTGTTAATGCTTTAGTCAGGTCGAACATCGTTATTCACCTACCAGTCTAGACTTGTAAGACACTTGTTTCAGACGCATTGATTCAACAAAGCAGTCTGGTTGTCCTAAGTCGGTTTGAATTTGCGCAGGTTTACATTGTTGAGTCTTCAATCGACGTAAAGTTACTTGAATCTTTAAGTCATTCGATAACAGAACGGAATTGCGATAAACGACTCTTTTAGGCGCAATGATATGCGACGGGTACTGGTCGAAAATCTTCTCTAACATCTTTTTACTGCGTGTTGATTTATAGTCCACCACATAAGTGGCTTCTTTATCCAATGCTTCAATGTCATCAATCAAGGCGTGTAACTGCTTCGCCGTTTCGTTACGGTTTTTTATTGAAAATTCGAAACTGTGGTGCTCTTTATACACCAATGCTTCAGCACCATTACCACCAAAATATCGCTCTGAAGTACACCCCAAAAGCGACAAAGAAAATAGAGCCATCAATACCAGTTTTTTCATTGAATAAACCCTCCTTGTGACAATAGGCGAATTGTGGCATCAGATGACGTCACTAACTTGTCATTAGTGTGGATATTGAGCCAACGAGACAATGTAGAAGTCTTTTTGATGTAAGGAAGTTGAACGTCTTGCGGTTTCATCGGCTCAACTAAATTCACGGTTGCCACAATAATTAATTCCGTGCGCTTTCGTTCTGTCGTTGCTTTTCTAAAAGCGGCTCCCAGTACGGGTATATCGCCGATTAAAGGAATTTTTTGCATTTTTTCCAAATCGGTACTGCTCATCAAGCCACCAAGAATGAAACTATCGCCATCGGCCAGCTCTACTGTTGTCATTGCGCGTCGTGAAGAGAGTTGAGGTACTTTTACACCTGCCGCTTCGACATAACTTTCAATCTCACTGACTTCAGGTGCTAACTGCATTCTAATTTTGTCTTGGCTAAGCACTTTCGCAGTGAGATCGAGCTTAATACCGAACTCTTTGAAAGTGATGTTCACATTATTGTTCGTCTGTACGATAACCGGTACTTCCCCCCCAACAAGAAAACTCGCGGATTCTCCGGACAACACCGTTAAGTTGGGTTCGGCTAAGACTTCAGCAATCTGATCATTGCCTAACGCGGTGATTAACGTGCTTAGATTTGAAGCATCAAATTGATCGAAAACAAATTCACCAACGCTTGAACCCACCGAACTCCAGTCAACACCGACCGTTTTTCCAAATGAATCCGTTACCTGAGCCACCGATATTTTAACGTTGACTTGCTGCGTCGTGGCGACTTCTATGCGTTCGATGATCCCTTCCCAAGTCATATTACGGGAAAAAACCATACTCTCTGGTTCTTCATAATCTGAGTTGTCTGATTTGAACTCTAACTTTTCAATTTTATTCCATTTCTCAATTTTTTTGCGCCCCAGCAAGCTGGCAACTAAGCGGTAGATATCATCACGAGTCCCCTCTGAATCGACAACACCGCTCACTGCGACTTGTTCTCCAACCGACTGAACCTTGACTTTGGCGTCAGGAAAATGAAATTTAAGTTGGCGTCGAACATCCGTTAGATCCAAATCGACAACAATGCGATCCGAAAGCAACACATCATCATTAACTCCATAGACAATCAGGCGTGACTGCCCAACTCCCTTAGCAAACACCACCAAAGTATTGTCATTAATGATCTTGTAGTCCGCGATATCGGGGTTACTAATAAACACTTTTCCGATCGGCATTTTTAATTGAATGTGCTGACCATCATTAAGCGTAATGGAACGATCAGCAGCCAAAGCATTTGTAGTGCAAAATAAGCTAATCAACAGAGATGCCAGAAAAATACGTAGCGCTTGCTTGATTGGATGTTGCATTATAATTACAAAGCCTCTCGAGGGTTATTTACGTTACCGCGTAACTCTTCGATACCGGTATAGTTATCGATAATATTGCGCACTTCAATGTCACCATGGTGCTTATAAGTTTGGCTTCGATATATTTCGATATGCATTGTTCGTTGCGCCAAAGCAAGTTTGGCTAAGTCATCCGGGGTGACCTCAACCACCACAGTGGCTAGTCCGTCTTCTTTTGTTGGAGCTAGCGCAGTAACAGCACTGTTGCTGTCGGAAGTCCCCCCAATGTTGAGTACTTTGACGTGTTTGAGGAACATTGACGCTCTCATGCCTTTAAAACGTTCCGGCTTCTCAGCGTTTTTTGCTAAGTTATCGTTAGGGGAGCTCACGGTAAGAATATCGATAAATGAACCAGGACGGATGTAATCGTTAATGAGGTTTTTATCGCTCACTTCAAGTGGGTATAACGTCATGCCTTCTGTTACCAAAAGATCGATATATCCAGGCTCTCCTGGCTCCACTTGATACTCTGGTAACACGGCATCGCCTAGCTTGAGGCTTCGATTCAGTAAAATGGAGGGAGACAATTCGATTTCAGTGTCTTCTCTGACACCAAACGTTAACGCTTCACTAAGGGGGAGTTGTTTTTTAACAACGCCTTGCGCGCTGATGGCTTCCCCTCTTTCATAAGCTTGAGTGGTCATCCAAACCGCAACATGCTCTTCGTTTTTATTGTCAATCACTTGCTCCGTAGCAACGGTCGGCTCGGGTTTACTTTTGAATAAGTCGACCACGCCTATCGCCCCTACGACCAAAGCAACAATAGCAATCAGTAATACCAGTCTAGATCTCATAATGTGCCTATTTTTGTTTGTTTAAATA
>NZ_JAKJSY010000043.1:0-38814 GCF_050337445.1 Vibrio minamisatsumaniensis
CTTCGCTTGTCGCTAGATAGGTAATATCTCCTGCCCATTTTTGGTTCGGTGCTGTCGCATTGAAATCTTGCTCAAGCAAGTTCGGGGCTACAGGAAGCCTATGCTTACTGTCTGTCGTACATTTGAACTTACGGGCGGCCTTCGCGACTAAGCTCTGGCGCTTCATGCTCGCGGCAATGGTTTTTACATCGTGCTTATTACCATTTGCCTCAAGTGGTTTTGCCGCAAAGTCTGGTTTTGTAGGTTAATATTTGCCCATTTTCGACTCAACACCCTAAATTATAATGTTTAAAGGCTACCACTTTCCCTCTGAAGTTATTCTCGAAACCGTCCGTTATTACCTCGCTTACAAGCTCAGCTATCGCGAGATTGAAGAAATCCAGAGGGAGCGTGGTGTGAATGTGGATCATGCAACGATTAATCGTTGGGTTATCAAATTTGCACCTGTCTTAGAGCATAAAGCGAGAGCAAAGAAAAAGCCTGTCTCTACTTCGTGGCGCATGGATGAGACCTACGTCAAAATGAAAGGAGAATGGCTTTACTACTATCGAGCGGTCGATAAGTTTGGAAACGTCATTGATTATTATCTCAGCTCCAATCGCGATGAGGCTGCCGCGAAAGCCTTTCTAAATAAGGCGATAGCTCAACATGGCCTTCCCGATAAAGTGGTCATTGATGGCAGTAAAAGCAACTACGCTGCTATTGATGCAATGAATGTTCAACTCTGGTTAACGGGCTTCTTTATGTTGTCACTGATTGAGATATTGGATATCAAATATCTGAACAATATCGTGGAGCAAAGTCATCGCTGGGTGAAGCAGAAAACCCGTCAAGCACTCGGATGGAAGTCATTGGAAGGAGCGACAGCGAGTCTTCAAGGTCGAGAGTTGTGGACGATGTTAAAACGTGACCAAATAGACCTTGAAGGTGACACTGCCTTTGAGCAATTTTACGCTCTAGCAGAATAATTGCGTCTAGAGAATGGCTCTGCTACGTCTTTATCAAAATTTGCGACAGAACCGTTTTTGTAGATAACATATATCTGAAGGTGGATGCGATGTGGGGACGGAGAGCTGGCAGGTGTTCTGCCTACTAACATGTCTTTGATCAAAGTTGCCCGTTGGTCAACTAAAATTGGGCAACGGTTGTTCTTTCTTAGTCGAAAGATTCGATTGTAGAACTTGCTCTTAGTTCCCTGCTATTCTTATCCTGAGCTCAGGCTACTCAATTTCATTCGTAGAAACAATGCTATAGGACGTCGATGATTTAAATATACGAACTTTAAATCCTATCTCATTTAGAAAATCATAGTTATGCCCTGCAACGGCTGGCCAGACAGCGAGCGCAGACAATCGAGTATTGCCCGTATTTATCAATCGGTGAGCGACAAACCCTGGGATATGATGTACGCTGCCCGGGAAGACTTTCTCAATAGACACATCTCCTTGCTCTGTTTGCATAAGTAACAAACCCTCGCCTTGCGAGCCAAAATAGAACTCTGCTTGTTCTTTGCGTTGATGAATGTGGCCTCTAGTCATGTAGAATTCACCGCCTATTGAGCCCGGTTCGATATGCGAAACACCAAAGTTTAACTCTCCCTCCGCTTGCTGAGCAGGCAGCATCTCCACTTGGTAAATGACTTGATCCTGTGCACCTTTTGCGCGTTGGGTTTCGTCGGCAAATACGCCTTCAAGCGCACCAAGCGTGGTTTTTTTACTAACAACGTTCTTTGCATCAATATGACCAGTTAAGTAATTGATGCTAGTGGGAATAGATAAATGCATGTTAATCCTTATTGGCTATTCTGATTACTTCAGAAAACGCTAAAAATAGATGATAAAAACTGCTTGCCGGAGAGTGTTCATTTAACGGCTCTCCAGTGTCATTCACTTGGTCGACCCATAAACCAGGTGGTGCTGGATTTAAGTAGTGAACGAAGATGTGTTCCACTGCTTGAGTGATCGCGGCTCGGTGGGTGTCTGTGGGGTTACGCTCCCAAAGTGCAATACAGGCTTTTAAGTATTCGGTTTGACACCAAAGGTGTGACGTTGAACGCAGTGGCGTTCCGTTGGCGTATATTTCGTCTCTAACAAGACCGTTGTCGTTATGCCCATATTGCTGTGCAAACCGGTATAAAACGTCAATCGTCTTGTCTACGTTAACCCCTGTGAGCTTTTGGTAATGGCTGAGTAACCATATCCACTCATAATGATGACCAGGATCAATGTGGTTTCCTGTTTCCGAATCAAGAGAGAAATCGGCCTGAAAGAGCTCTGCTAAATGATCACTTTGTAGGAAATGAGTTTGAAACAACTGATAGATTTGCGTTGCTCGATCCAACCAGACGGGATTGTCAGTATGTTCGTAGCTGACCATCAATGCTTCGAATAAGTGCATGTGCGGGTTTTGCCCTTTGTGTACGGCGTTGCCTTCAGTCAGGAAAAAACCGTCGTATTCTGTATCCCATAGATGTGTAGAGATATGTTCGTAAATGGCCTCCATTGAGGCAAGAGAATTGTTATTAAAATCCAGTTTGTAATGCCAAGCAAACCCAAGAAGCGCGAAAGCTTGCTCGTATAGGTTAATCGCATCACTCTTATTATTGCCTTTGCAGAGTGCGAAACGATAACCGGATGTTGGTGAGCCAAAGTGTGCAAACCCTTTTTCAATGGCAGCACAAACTTGATCGCGGCCGTCGATTAGGCCGAGTTCAGTTGCGTGCGCAAAGACGTAAACCTGTCGCGGCTGCACGCGAAATCTAATTAAATCGTCACTAAACGCTTGTCCGTCGGAGAATAAGCCTTCGGCGAAAATTCCGTTTTGATTGGATTGTGCTTTTTGCCATCGAGGCAGGGCATACTGAGTGAGCCAATGTTGGCAACGAGCGATTTGTAAGGTTAGGGAGTCCATGGTTTACTCCAAAGAGTAGGGCACTCGTTGAGTGCCCTAAATATTGACAAATTAAAAGAGACCGATAGCGACACCGATGAAAGAAATAACTACAAGCGAAAGCATCGCTTTTACTGGGCTAAGACCTTTTTTCGCCATCGCAAACCAAGTACCTAACACTACAACCAATGGTAGCAATTTAGGGAAAATCCCATCGAGCATCATTTGTACGTTGATGTCGACGCCGTCTTTGGTTACAAACTCAAGCCCTGTGCCTAGGTTGACGTAACTGGCAGCAACACCACCCATGACAAACACACCCAGTAACGACAACGCTTCACGAATCTTGGTTGAACGGTGACTAACAAGCATCTCAACTGAGCCTGCGCCCATCTTGTAGCCTTTCATAAAAAGCTGGTATGAACCAATGATGGCAATCGCATTAAATGCCACAATATAGAAGATAGGGCCTAAAATGCTACCGCCTGCCGCCAACGCCATACCGATACTGAGTAAGATGGGTACTAACATACCCGGAATCATTGAATCCCCAATACCAGCGACTGGCCCCATCAAGCCCACTTTGAGTGTGTTGATTGTCTCACCATCAATTGGTTCGCCGTTGGCTTTCTTTTCTTCCATACCCACAGCCATACCATTGATGATAGCGCCCAACTGTGGCTCAGTATTGTAGAACGACGCATGACGCTTCATCGCTTCTTTCCGGTCTGCTTGTTTAGGGTAGAGCTTTTTCAAAGCAGGCATCATGCTTAGACAGAAGCCAAACGACTCCAAGCGTTCAAAACTCATCGATGATAGGTTGTACATCATCCATGCACGCCAGCACTTCATCAGATCTTTTTTATCGAGAGTGACTTTTGGTTCGATCTCAGTACCAATTTTGTTGTCTTGTTCAGCCATTAGAATTCATCCTCGTCATCAGCAGCTTGTTGAACTGGTGCTGTGTTAGCCGTTTGTGGTTCTGGTTTATAGTTGTAATGAAGTAGGGCAAACAGTGCGCCAATCATTACCAAACCCACCATGTTGAGCTTTAGGAATACGATGCCAACGAAACCGACTAAGAAATAAATCAGCATCGTTGATTCTTTGATGATCTGCTTTAAAAGGATAGCGATACCGACAGCAGGTAAAATGCCACCTAGAACCGTCATTGTGTCAATCACCATAGCAGGAAGGCTTGCCATAAACCCTTCGATGTATTGGTTACCAAAGTAAACCGCAATAAAGGTCGGAATAAAGCGCATCAAGAAGTTGGTGACCTGCGGATAAATGGCGGAGTTCATGTACACACCTTTCTCGTCGCCGGCTTCTATTGCTAAATCTGCTTTGTGGTTCCAGTAGGAGTTAATGACCATCATAAAGTTGAAGATGATGGTGCCTGCGATACCGATAGTCGCGGCGATAGCAACGGCTACTTCCACGCCTTGTCCAGACATGACGCCAAGCGCAACAGCAGGATAAGCGACGAAGTTAAGGTCGGCTGGCATAGAACCACCAGGTGTTACCATTGCTATGTAAACAGCTTGTACAGCCACACCTACCATGATGCCAGTTTGAATATCACCTAAGATGATACCAACCAACATACCGGAGACGAGTGGTCGAGTTATGGTGTACCAACCACCAGTTAATCCAAGTAACCAGGGGGTGGAAAGGGCGCCGAGATAGCAGAGTATCCCGATAAATACTGCTTCTATAAACATAATATCATCCTTTAGATCACGTATTATTTACCCCACTTTTGCCCACTTAAAGTCGTGTCAAAAGAGGAGGTTGTTTTGTTGTTATTTCAGTTTTTGCAGTGCATCTTGCCAGGTGTAGGAACTGGCATCAGGTACCAATCTGAAGTCGATGTGGTGACCGTCATCATAGAGGTAGTTAAATGCAGAAATTTCTTCTTGGTTGACGCATTGGTTGCCGCCAATAGTTGTTGTGCCTTCTCGAGCGCTCATTGGGCCAACGTTAATTTTGTTATTGAGGTTTTCAAGGCTAATACCTGCTTCACAAATGCGGCGCAGCGTGACCGGAGATTTCGCGATGACGAAATACTTTTTGTCGCTGGCGATCACCTTCGGTAGCTTGCTGACGGCGGTCACCGTATCAAATAGCCAAACTTTAACATCCGTTACGGCGCCTTTCATAACTTGTGATAACAAAGGGTCGGCTGCTACTGCATCATCAATTGCTATGATGCCATCACAAGGGAGCTCTTTAGCCCAACGAGTCATTAATTGCCCGTGGATAACGCGGTCGTCGATACGCACAAATGAAATAGCCATAGTGTTTCTCCTTAAAAGTCGTCTTCTTGTGTCAGCTCTACTGGCTTGGCAACGACAACTGTTTTTAGTGCTTCTTGCTGCAAGGTAGTTGCAACGGACGAAGCGTCGATCTCTTCAACAAAGTCTGCCGTCATTAAAAGTGTTGGGAAATTCACTCCTGTTACGACTTCAACCTTCGGATTGAAATCTGGGTTGAATGCGTAAGTGCAGGCAACGTTGTAAGGTGTGCCGCACTCCAAATCACATAGCACAACAATGCCATCGACATTCGGTGCTATTGCGTTGATTTCATTGTGGAAATTTTGTTTAAATTGCTCTATGCCTCCCTCTTCAGTGAGACAGATCGCAGTCGTGTTACTCAGTTCGCCAAATACCATGTTGGCACTGCTGATAAGTGCAGTGGCTAATGGACCGTGACTGGCTACGATAAAATGGAGCATGGTTAACCTCTTACGAACGCTTTAATAGTGGCAATTTCTTTTCCTTCGCTTTCGCCATATGGTTGGATGACATAAGCGTCTACGTGAGCTGGGATGATGAAGGTTTCGGCATAATGAACAACAAATGGCTCAAATTTATTGTTCGGACTCAAGATAATTGCCTCTTTGCCTTCCACTAAGTTCAGAACATTAACGGTTCCCTCTGTTTTATGAAGGACTGGTTTGCTGAACCAGTGGCGGCGTGTTTCGATAAACTCGCGTTCATGCAAACCTGTTTTCTCTTCTCTCCAGCCTTCGCCTTCTGTGACTGGTGTGACGGCGTTTACCAAATGTTCCTGACACCATTCTGTGTCGCGTTCCCATTGAATGACTTCTTTACCGTGGTCTAAATGAACGGGCCTTGGTAGACCATCAAGTCCCAGACGATTCCAATCCCACAATTTGAAAGTGAAAATGTAAGGAGTTGCACTGATTTCAAGCACCATAGAATCGGAGCCTGAGCAGTGAATTGTGCCAGCGGGAATTAAGAAATGGTCATGCTTTTTCGCTGGGAATTGGTTGATAAAGCGTTCATCATCGAACGACTTTTCTCCGCGTTGCGCCGCATATAAATCATCCATCATTTCATCTGGGTTGATGCCAGACTTAGTACCAAGATACACACTGGCTTTTTCACCAGCATCTAACATGTAGTAGCTTTCGTCTTGGGTATAGTGCATACCAAATTCATTCTGAATGTATTCCGTCAGAGGGTGTACTTGCAAACTCAGATGTTGACCTTGCATGGTATCAAGGAAGTCGAATCTAATCGGAAACTCGGCCCCAAAACGGGCATGGACACTGTCGCCCAATAGAGCGCGTGGCTGTGTTAACACCAAATCTTGAGATGGGATCTCGACAATGATGCCACCATATTTAAGCAGTAAGCTGTTCTCTTCTGGAACGCAGTCAAAACACCATGCGTAATTTGACTTATCTCGATCGAGGTCACAGACTTCTTTCATCCATTGACCACCCCAAACACCCGGGTCAAAGAATGGAACAAGTCTAAATGGTTGAGCAGTAGCTTGTTTCAAACCTGCATTAAATGCTTCGCCAGAGACCATCTTAGGGTCAAAAGTAGTATTGGTGTCTAACAGAAAGTCGATTTCAGCCAGTAACTTGGACTTATAGCGGTCGAAGACACGCCATTCAATAAAGAATGAACGTTTGTACTTACGCAGTACGTCTTCGTTATAGTTTTCCGCGCCCCAGTTACCAAGTTCACCGCGACGGAAGCGTTGTTGGATTTCCCAACGAGCTAAGTCAGCGTAAACGAAGGTATCGCCGTCAGCGATCAATCTAGCTCCATGACCAATAACAACGATCAAACCAGAATCAGCATCGCGAACGGTTTGTCTCAGAGCTTGTAGCTTCTCGCTATTAAAGAACTCGTCCAACTTGTGTGGTGCAATGACGCCAAATACTCGGTCATCGGTAATGTTACGTTCTAACATAGCGAAGATATATTCTTCGGAATATTTTGCGTCGTCCATTGACACCACTAAAGTGGGGGAGAGCGGAGCAACAAGCTGGTCGAGGATTTCATTGTGATTGACACCATGATAGGTATCGATCACCAAAATATGTTTATCTTGGTCCTGAAGGCGTTGTTCAATTGTGTCAACGATACTGTCCCAACCGCGAACGGCAGAGTGGTCAAAGCCCTTCACTTCTACATTTGGAAACTTGTCATAATTGGATTGACCAGATAGGTACTTCATACATCACCTTGAGTTAACTATTTGACTACAGTCTAATCACTCAGTTAATCAACTGACAAATTGGTTAATGTGTTTAACCGTGCATTTAGCGTTTGTTAACCCTTATTTTGAAGGCTAACTTTGTAGTTAATCACATAATCATAGCGATAAAAGCCTAGCATTTGGGTTAATCGATTAACCTTGTTTTAATCAGATGCGAAAGTCGCTATAACTGGTGCTGATTTCATTTACTGGAGCTCAACATGGCGAAAGCAACCATTGCGGATGTTGCTAAGTATTGCGGTGTTTCCACCGCTACTGTATCTATGGTATTGACGAATAAAGGGCGAATCTCGGCAACCACGCGTGAGCGGGTGTTAGAGGCGGTTAAAGTGCTTGGTTATGTTTACAATCAGGCAGCGGCTAACTTACGTCATAAGCGCAGTAATTTGGTCGGACTCGTGACTCCTGACATCACCAATCCATTCTTTTCTGAAATGATCGCAGGGCTGAGTCACTACCTAGAAGAGCAAGATTCGTTACTTTTTCTTGCCAATGCTGAAGAGAGCGTTGAGCGACAAAGCAAGTTCATCGATTCGTTGCTGAGCCAAAATGCTGGTGGAGTAGTAATGTGCCCAGCGATGGAAACCAATCTGGACTTTTTAGAAACAGTGCAAAGCCGGGGGTTTCCGATTGTGTTGGCTGTTCGGCCTATTGGTGAAGATCAATTTGATTTCGTCGGCACCAATAACTTTATGGGCTTACAATTGGCGACGGAACACCTTATTAAAAAAGGTCATAAACATATTGCTTTCGTGGGTGGGTTGGAGATCTCGAAAACGCGTTCCCATCGTCTTGGTGGCTATATGTCAAAGCTGATGGAGCATGGAATTCCATTAAATGAACGGTATATTCGAAGCTGTTCAGCAAGCCGCTCTGAGGGAGCTAAGGTGACAAGAGAGCTATTGGATCAGCACCCTGAAATTACCGCAATTATTGGCTACCAAGATATCGTTGCTTTTGGTGTGATGCGAGCGATTAAAGATCTTGGGAAAACCGTAGGTCAAGATATCGCGGTTGTCGGCTTTGATGATGTAGCGGAATCTGCGGACACTAACCCAGCACTGACTTCTATTTCTGTTTCCGCGAGAGAAATAGGCCGAGCCGCAGGAGAGCTCATTCTTTCTCGAATGGAAGGTGATAAGCAGCCATATAAAAGCGTAGTATTCCCACCAAAACTGGTGGTGAGAAGCTCATGCGGTGGAGTTGAAACTTGTGATAAAGTCAGGTCTTCGAACTAGCGTAGTTTTACTACTATCCGTCGTACTTTTCGGATAAGTATGTGACATGCTTTTTAATCGAGTAGAGAAGAAAAAGCAAAGTAGATATCCAAGAAAGAATAATGCCGTCCCTCTCAAGTGAACGGTATTATTGCGTTTGTGCTGAATAAGGCAAATTGATGAATGCTAAGCTAAAAGTAGTCTTTAAACTCTGATATATAAGCAATCATTATCTTGAAATCACTCGGTGACAAACTGTAGCTTGACTGACGACAGTAAGCCGACGTAATGAAACAGCATTTTCCAATATCACTTTTTCTACTTCAATAATGTATTCGCAGTGAGTTATCGATTTCGAGATGTAGTGGAACAGTTAGGCATGCAGTTGCTTATCTTGCTGTCGCTGACCTGATTACCACCAATCTCAGATAGCAACATAAACTTCATTGAATGAGAAACCTAGTATAAAAGTCCGGCCTAACCATTTATCACCACTGAATTAGGTTTTAATTCTAGAAAATGCACTAGTATACCTCCGTCCAAAGTGTTTTAGCTGGGAAGCTTAGGTACAGAAGCAAAAAAAAAGAATGGGGAGCGTGATGGCTCCCCATTGTCAGTTTTAGTCTTGGCTGGTGGCGTTACTTTTCTTTGATTGCTTCACTGCCTTGAGGAACAGTGATAGATGACGCATCCTTACCTTCATTCTGTGCCGCTTCCTCATCCATTTTGTATCTCTGGTTTTGGATCGCTCTTAACTGCTGCGAGTGCTAGTGAAGTTGGTCTGGTGAACAGTTCTAGAATGGTAAGTGGTTTTTGGCGTGGTGCGGCTAGCGCTTAAGCAGAATAGTACAATTGGGAAATAGTCTTGGCGCCTTATTAAAGAATGGAACAGAGATTTAAGAACATTACTCATTCATGTTACTCTGCGATATAGAGCTTCAAGCATGGCTCCCATAGGGCTAGGTTGAGAGGCTTAATTGAGCGACGAGGTGAGGTTAAAGCTATCGTAGCTTTAAACAATGATTACGAGTACGACGTTAATCGTGCTTCCGAGTTTATGTACCTGGAAAGGTAATTGTTGAATGAGCAACTGAGTTTGCAATAGTCGACTAATAACGGTGAACCATCCTTATTACACTCTGACTCTGACTCTGACTATGCAACAGATTTATTGAAACCGAGGCTTTGAATAGGTGACAAGGAGCTGAATGCATCATGCCGCAGGTTAAACAGATGACCTGGAAATACGTCGGATATATGTGAGCGACCGTATTGTTCAATTCGGTGCGTCCATATATGTTACGTAACTCACTGGAACTAAATCTAAACCTATGATCTGAGCAACACGCCCACTGTCTTTCGTAGACTTATGTCTAAGCCTAGCTGTAAAAACTAAATGGAAGCAATACTACCAATCACTCATTAAACGTGGTTCTCTAATCTTTTGGTTGGTATTGCAATAGAGCTTTATTGATCCATTTATTAAATGCTTGAATACGCTCTCTTCTTGGAGAGCTCGGATCTAAACATAGATTAATTTGTACACCGGGTGTCAACCCAATGTCGAACAGTTTAATAAGAAGCCCTCTTTCAATTAGGTCGCCGACTAAAATATCGGTCGCTAAGCAAACGCCATGTCCGGAAACTACAGTGTTGATTGCCATATCAAATGTCCCTACCGCTATCCATTGAATCGAATTACCCATAGTTGGAACGTTAGCACGTTTGAACCACCACTCCCAAGGGTAACAACCGCTTTCAAAATAAATGAGCCAACAGTTTAATAAATCTTCAGGTTTATTGAGTTTCATGGACTCTGCAAACTGAGGAGAACAATAAGGATAAATCGGTTCGTTTATAAGTACCTCATGGGATAGTCCTTCTTCTACAAAAGGGTTTTCACCTTGCACTATTGCAACATCAACTTCCCCAAGCTTTAAATTAGGAACCTCACTTTTAGCTAATACTCTAATTGGAATTTCAGGATGTTTTAGTGAGAATTCCCACAACCTGGGTAAGAGCCAACGTGAAGCAAATGAAGGCGGGCTACCTACAACCAATACTCCCTCAATTGGTTCTGACTCCATCTTGTTTAGACTATTTATAATGAGGCTAAAAGCACGAGATACATCTTGGTATAACGCTTTTCCTTTGGGAGTCAGCGTCATTTCTCGTCCTTCACGAACAAAAAGTTCACATGCCAGTTGTTCTTCAAGCTTTCGAATTTGTTGGCTAACTGCTGCTTGGCTTACAAACAGTTCTTCTGACGCTCTTGTATAACTATTTAACCGTGCCGCTGCTTCAAAGTGCCTTAACCCGTGAAGGTATCGCAACCGATAATCCATACTTATACCTAGTATAATTAATAAACATTGGCTTAATTATAACCACTTTCAGTAGTATATAAATGTAAATATAAATGAGAATCCCAAATGATAGATAAACTAAGTTATTTGCAAAAAAAATCAGTTCGTTTTATAGATTCAGAAATGCCGATCAGCAAGATTGGTATAGGTACCTACTTAGGGAGCGATAGTGAGTCAGATAGTCGAGGTTATATAGAGTCTATTGTTAAAGCGGCTTTACTTGGTTGTAACGTCATAGACACAGCAATTAACTATAGAGGTATGCTATCAGAAAAAAACGTTGGTGAAGCAATAAAAAAAATCATCGATGGAGGGGGCGCGACTCGAGAGCAGTTGGTCATAGCAACTAAAGGCGGTTTTGTTCCTTGCAATTGGATCAATCAGGAACCAAGGGAGTCAATAGAATTACAAAAAACAAATTTTATAAAAAACAATATACTTCCAGTAATTAATGTTAATCAGGATGTTATAAAAAACATTTTCAATCACTATCATAGCATTGATAATAATTATATTGAATATATGTTTAATTATTCCCTTAACAATCTTGATTTGGATTATCTAGATATATATTACCTTCACAATCCAGAAAAATCGGCTGAATACTTAAGTAAAGATGAAATTTACATTCAGATATTTGAATCATTTTCTTTTTTAGAAAGCATGGTAAAAATGGGCAAGCTAAAATATTATGGCTTATCAACTTATAACGCATTTTTGCATGACCGAGACAATATGTTTTATTTGGATTTAGAGATAATTGTTGAATTGGCAAAAAAAGCAGGTGGAGAGGGGCATCATTTTAAATACATTCAACTACCTTATAATAAGGCACTAAGGAACGCAGGTGAATTGAAAAATCAAATGTATAACAATGTAGCGCTTAGTACAATCGATTCAGCTTATTGCCATGGGATTAATATTATAACTAACATGTCACTAAATCAGGTGAAAAGTAAAGATCAGTACTCGATATATGACATGATTAACTTCTTAATTGAAAATGAAAAAATATCCAGCTCACTTATTGGTATGAAAAAACCAAGTCGAGTAATTGAAAATATGTCTCACATTAACAATTAGTTAGAGTTATGAAATATAGTCACTTAGGTATTCCGACGAATAGTCGTTTTGATGGTGAAATTGATTTGCCTCATTTAAAGATGGTCGTTTCAGATCATAAATCTAATGAATATAATATCCAATACATGAGATTTTACGATGATGCTCCGTACCCTGATATTGTAAAAGAGAATATTCATTTAGCTTTTGAAGTTGAAGATTTACAGTCGGCCTTGCTAGGGAAGGAAGTAATCATCAAACCAAATAGTCCTTCATTAGGATTAACAGTTGCTTTTATAGTTGAAAATGGAATGCCAATAGAACTTATGGAATACGATAATTAATAAATATTTACATGTTATAATAATTATCCATAAATAAACCTTTACTATTAAATAAAAAGAAGCGTTCACCCAATGACCGATAATTTACGTTCACAATGTAACCTAATTCTTTCAGGCCATCACAAGCCAACACCAGCTGAATTGTTTTCAAAAATGTCCATATGGTGTGAAGAAAATGATATTCAGCACGATATTTATGGTGAAGGAGAGTTGATCCATAACTTCGAAAAAAAAATTGCTGAACTATTGGGGTATGAGGCTGGTTTATTTGTAATGACGGGGACTCTTACTCAAGTTACCGTGTTAGATCTGGTTTGTAGAAAAAAACGTAACCCCCTAGTTGGCATGCATGAAACAAGTCATATTATTCGTCACGAAAACCAAAACTATCAGATTCAACAACGTTTTAGTATATCTACAATAGGCAATCGATACCAACCTTGGACTGTTGAAGACCTAGTCTCAAGCCCCGATGATTTAGCTGCTGTGTTATACGAAATTCCTATGCGTGAAATTGGTGGACAATTATTAAGTTGGTCAGAACTCGAAAGCATAAAATCATATTGTAGCCAAAATAACATACATTTACATATGGATGGAGCAAGACTTTGGGAGACTGCTGCGTTCTATCAAAAAGAGTACCATGAGATAACGGCTGGATTTGATACAACTTATGTTTCTCTTTACAAGGGATTAGGTGGGCTGGGAGGTGCGATCTTACTCGGAGATAAAGCTTTTATTGAATTAGCAAAAAAATGGATGAAACGACAAGGTGGGAATGTTTATCATAAAACACCTTATATCGTATCTGCTGCAATGCAATTTACCCAACGTTTGGCTCAGATGCCTGAATTGTTTGAACGTACGAAACACTTGTATCAATTAATTAATAAATATCCAAAATTCAGTTTAAATCCGGTGCAGCCACAAGCAAATATGCTGCATCTTATCTTACCGTTTGATTATGAAACATCTGTTCAGTTACGTAACAAACTTGCTATAGATAAAAAAATTTGGTTAGGTACCCCTCAAACTACTAGCAACCCAAATCAATCACTTATTGAATGGTATATTGGTGATACTCTACTTCACTTGGAAGATGCTCGCTTGTTAGAAGTTTTAAACTGGTTGAACAGCAAATTCACCTAATTAAACCATTAGTTTCTGGCGATAAAGTAGGACTTGATTATCTCTCCTTAGACCAGCGAAAGTGCTTAGTTACGGTTCAGGGAGCTGGCGTTTTCGTTGATGCTGTTCTATTTTATCTACCATATATAAGCTCTACTAGATAATTAAAAGTTATTTAGTTAGAAAATGCTGGTCCTTTTTTTAGGTAATCTACACTATCAAGACTAGATACCAAGTTAACAACTTTCCATATATGTAGTTATTCATGAATTGCTAATTTAGAAAGGTCACTGGTACGGAAATGCCCTAAGGTGTTTTAGCTGGGAAGCTTAGGTACAGAAGCAAAAAAAAAGAATGGGGAGCGTCATTGCTCCCCATTGTCATTTTTCATCGTTGCTTATGGTATTCTTTTCTTTGATGGCTTCACAGCCTTCAGGAACGGTGATGCTCGCTACGTCCTTACCTTTCTGCTGCGCCGCTTTCACATCCATTTTGTATTGAGTGCATTTGCCAACACTTGTGTTGACGGCTCCTGAATCTGCGGATGGGTTGCCGCCCAGTGTTCCACCAGCGAATGCTGAAGATGTTGAGAAAACTAACGCTGTGGTGATAAGTAGAGATGACTTGTTCATAGTTTATCCTTACGAGTTGGTTGAGTGTGTTATTTGGGAATTGAAAGTTAGAAGGTGTAGACAAAGGTGCCAGCGCTGGAGGTGACTTCGATTTCTTTCACGCTGTCTACGGTGCAGTTTTTGCTGTATCCGGTGTAGGTTTGGCCGAACTGCAATGAGACGTTTCTTGATAGCTCTGAGGCTGTTCCTGCGGGTAATCGGCAGTTGCCACGGTTAATCACCACATTGCTAATTACGGTGTTGTCGGCGATAGCTTGCAGGTCAAAAACCAATGTTCCCCAGTGAGAATTGGTGGATATCGACACTTCAATATCTGCCGTTGCTGCTTGGGTCTCTTCTTGGTCACCACACGCGGTGAGCCCGATAAACAGGATGGTCATAGAGGTGTATCGGAGTAGGGTGTTGGTTAATGTCATAACGGTGCTCTCCTTATCGGTGAGTGAAATTCAGGCGCACTGATTCCATCGTGTTCACGTATGAACCGCTCAAGATTGAAATCAGTTGGATAGGTAAAAGAAAACGTCGATACACTGGCCTCATCAATCAAAGGCAAGGCTAGGGTGCGTATCGTGTGTTGACCGGATTATCGAAAGAGCAGCAAGAGCGCGTCACACTGAACCGAGAGTCCCAGTGGCTCAATGAGCGCCTTCTCTTGCTGCAATATTTGGCTCGATATCTTGAGCATACGGTTGTGCAGTAATGCCGTGTGTACCGCATTCAATACTTGCCGTTGCTCGTCACTCCACTCGCGAATAGTGGGCAAATCAACATGTACTTTTTCCAACCATGCTTGCTCTTTTGAATGTGCTGAACCCTTGTGTGGTAAGGGTTTATCTCTCTCCGAGGAGCACCCTTGCCCATAATGCAGTGCATCAGGAACCAGCGGCAGTAAGTACTTGTTGGTCAATTGCCAATAGAGCATTTCCTGCTTGTTGAGCTTCAGTAATTGCTCTGAGGTTTTACGATAAACATGGGGCATGCTCATCGAATCACACTCTACGTTAAACACGTCCACAATGACTTCATCGAGGTAGCGCTTAATGCTGCGCGTGGTGCGGTGGATATCGAGTAGGGCTAACTGCTGCTGCAACTCTCTAACGGTAATCCATCGATGTTGAGGAATAAGCATCAGCGTGTGCAGCAAAGCGGATAACCCTTCAATGCTGGTTTTATTGCTCATGACTACGCTCTCAATACATCAAAGCTCCACACCGGAGTCGGACATTTAATGTCGGGAGAATAGAGGTGGGTCAGACACATAATGTCCAACGGTGAAAACAGCATCAATCGGCATCACCAAAGCGTGAGCCGATTAACATTAACGAGGCTTATGCTTATCACTGAGCTCGGCAATCGCTGCCAATAACCCAATCAACAGCACCACCATAAACCCTAAAGTGGATAGGGCTCCAATAGCGCCGAAGAACGGGGAAAGGGAGAACAGCGTAATGAGGGCAGTGACAAGTTTGATGGTTTGTAGAAGAAGGGAAGTCATGAGTTATTGCGGGGTAACGGCTATCTCGTTGTAGGCGTCCGTATCGACATAGGCAAGAAAGTTATTCTCCCATAGCTGATACAGCTCTTTCGCATCACGGCTACCTTGCATTGGTAGCCAACCACGATAGGCCACAAAGAACTGTCCAACCCGAAAATCAAAGTCCAAGTTGCGCTCTAGCTCTGGATAGTAGTTACCCATATAAGCAAAGTCGGTGATGTACTCAATGCTCCATTCTCCTGTCGAGGTTTGGCAAATCGCAATCTCAACCGGATGGAAGCCGCCTTCATCCGCGTTGTATGTTTTATCGCGAAAGTTAAACACCAGATAACGGCTGGTGGTCAATGTTTCATTACTCAGCAAGTGAGCGGTGAGTTGCTCACTTAACAGCTTATGCAGTTTCTTGGACACAGGTAGTGATGATGCTGTGAAGGTTAATTTGGACATAGTGAGTCCTCCTTGTTTCAGGATTCAAATAAGAAATGAGAGATTAGGATTTAGTGGAACGTACCGACCATCGTCAGTTGCACGTCATCAAAGACATTGTGAGATAGGTGACGGGCAAAGGCTTTCATCCAGACCGAGAGCAGCTCTTGTACCTCAGGGTGGGATAAATCAGTGCTCCCCACATCGGGTTGATAGCACCAGCGATTAGCCAGATGAAAGTACAACTCTGGTTCGACGGTTGTGCTGTTGTCATCGGTATAAGAGAAGCTGGCAAAGAACACCACTAGCCAAGGGCTTGAGGTTGACTCTCGCTTAAACTGTACCTCTATCGGATGTAAACCTTGTCGATGTCCGTAGTAACTCATTTGGCGACAGTTCAGTACGAGGCGTTCAGCATTCTCTGAGAGAGAGTACCGATTAAGAAGTGCTTCCAGTGACGTATGTAAAGCATCATCAATAGAAAGCTTACCGTAATGTTGCTCAATCATAACCACCCCCTTTCGGCAAACGAGGTGCAGGTATCGCCTGTCACGATATGGTCGAGAACTCGTACGTCCACCAGCGCGAGCGCATCTTTAAGTCTTTCGGTGATCCGTCTGTCCGCTTGGGAAGGCGTAGAGTCTCCAGATGGATGGTTATGGGCAAATACCACCGCTGAGGCATTTACTTCTAACACAGCTTTCACCACTTCACGTGGGTAGACGCTGGCCGCATCGACTGTTCCTTGAAACAGCTCTTTAAATTCAATCAGTCGGTTTTGGTTATCCAGTAGCAATAAGGCAAATACTTCACGCTCATGGCTACCTAATTTACAGCGCACATACTCTTTGGTGGCATCAGGATTGGTTAGGGCATCACCACGCACGTAGCGTGTTGCCAGTATCTCTGCCGCATGCTCTAGGATTTCATTTTCCTGATAGCGTTGCTGCTTTTGGTAATCGGAAGTTTTGGGATTCATTTCGGGCTCCTGTCGGAATCAATGGTAGGTATTCACATTGATGACATATGCCTGAAAACTTTTTGGCTTAGGGTGAAGGGCTATGGTAGGCAAGTAGAAGGAGGAGACGAGCTCCTAATGAGAGCATATGGGTTGTTAGTTTTAAGGAGGAAAGCTGATGGCGTTAGAATGAGAGAGGGTAGGACAGAATCGCTTGTGATCACAATTTATTGATTCTTTACTCTAAATGATTTATGCCCCTTTTCTTGTTAGTATTTTTACTCATTCACATTCTGTTAATGTGGGCTTGCCTTACGATAGCTAATAACAAAAGTCTCTAAAGAGGGGGCAGAATTAAATGATCTACTACAATCCATCATGATATGAACTGATACTACTAAGTTAAAGCCCATAGAAAAACCAATAATCTATGGGCATAGAGTTTATGATGCTACGTTGTATTAAACTTGAACAAGTTCTTTGTTTTCAGGCTTGGTTTTTTTAACAATACCTTTTTTATCTACGTTCATTTCTAAAGGCGTTTCTAAGTATTTTGAACCGTAGAAGGAAGCACTTAGAACATCACGTAGCTCAGTAATTAGAGGGTAACGTGGGTTCGCACCTGTACACTGGTCATCAAACGCTTCAACCGCTAGCTCATCTAGTTTCGCAACGAAGTCAGACTCGTTAACACCCGCAGCTTGAATAGATAGTGGGATGTCTAGTTCAACTTTTAGCTCTTCTAACCAAGTCAGTAGACGTTCAATCTTCTGAGCAGTACGGTCACCAGCTTGGCTTAGGCCTAGGTGGTCAGTAACTTCAGCGTAACGACGACGTGCTTGTGGACGGTCGTACTGAGAGAATGCAGTCTGCTTAGTTGGGTTATCGTTCGCGTTGTAACGTACAACGTTTGAGATAAGTAGTGCGTTAGCAAGACCGTGTGGTAGGTGGAACTCAGCACCAATTTTGTGAGCCATTGAGTGACACACACCTAGGAATGCGTTCGCAAATGCTACACCAGCGATAGTTGCTGCGTTGTGTACTTTCTCACGAGCGATTGGGTCAGCCGCACCATTTTTGTAGCTTGATGGTAGGTATTCTTTAAGCATCTTAAGTGCTTGAAGAGCTTGACCGTCTGAGTACTCGTTCGCTAGAACAGATACGTAAGCTTCAAGAGCGTGAGTTACTGCATCGTAACCACCGAACGCTGTTAGAGACTTAGGCATGTTCATAACTAGGTTCGCATCAACGATAGCCATGTTTGGCGTGATTTCGTAATCAGCTAGTGGGTATTTAGCACCCGTCTTGTCGTCTGTAACAACAGCGAATGGAGTAACCTCTGAACCCGTACCTGAAGTTGTAGTGATACATACAAGCTCAGCTTTTTGACCCATTTTAGGGAACTTGTAGATACGTTTACGGATGTCCATAAAGCGCATTGCTAGTTCTTCGAAGTGAGTTTCTGGGTGCTCGTACATAACCCACATGATCTTAGCAGCATCCATTGGAGAACCGCCACCTAGAGCAAGGATTACGTCAGGTTGGAAGCTCTTCATTGCTTCAGCGCCTTTCTCAACAACAGATAGCGTTGGATCCGCTTCTACGTCGAAGAAAGTTTGAACTTCGATGCCTTGTGCTTTAAGCAGGCTAACTACGTCATCTGCGTAACCGTTGTTGAATAGGAAACGGTCAGTTACTAGGAATGCGCGTTTCTTACCTTCTAGGTCGCCAAGAGCGATTGGAAGGCTACCACGACGGAAGTAGATAGACTTAGGTAGTTTGTGCCACAACATGTTTTCAGCTCGCTTCGCTACAGTTTTCTTGTTGATAAGGTGCTTAGGACCTACGTTCTCAGAGATAGAGTTACCACCCCATGAACCACAACCAAGAGTTAGAGAAGGTGCAACGTTGAAGTTGTACAGGTCACCGATACCACCGTGAGTAGTAGGGATGTTGATTAGGATACGAGCCGTCTTCATCTTGTCACCGAAGTAACGAATACGATCTGCGTTTACGTCTTGGTTAGTGTAAAGACCAGACGTGTGACCGATACCGCCGATTTCAACCATCGTTACCGCTTGAGCAACAGCGTCTTCGAAATCGTCTGCGCGGAATAGACCTAGAGTTGGAGACAGTTTCTCGTGAGCGAATTCGTCATCGTAAGAAACTTTACCAAGGCCTTCACCTACAAGAACTTTTGTATCCGCAGGAACTTTAACACCCGCCATTTCAGCGATTGCTGGAGCAGGTTGACCTACGATTTTCGCGTTTAGCGCGCCGTCGATAAGCAGTACTTTACGTACTTTATCAGCGTCTGCTTTAGATAGTACGTGAGCTTTGTGAGAAGCGAAACGCTCTTTAACTTCGTCGTATACTTCATCAACTACGATTGCAGCTTGCTCAGAAGCACATACTACGCCGTTATCGAATGTTTTAGACATAAGAATAGATGCTACAGCACGTTTGATGTCAGCTGTTTCATCGATAACAACAGGAACGTTACCAGCACCAACACCGATAGCAGGTTTACCAGAAGAGTATGCTGCTTTAACCATGCCTGGACCACCAGTAGCTAGGATAAGCGCGATACCGTCGTGCTTCATAAGCGCGTTAGAAAGCTCTACAGATGGTTGGTCGATCCAACCGATGATGTCTTTTGGTGCGCCCGCTTTAACAGCCGCATCTAAAACAAGTTTAGCAGCGTCGTTAGTAGAGTTCTTTGCACGTGGGTGTGGCGAGAAGATGATGCCGTTACGTGTCTTAAGAGAAATTAGAGATTTGAAGATTGCTGTAGAAGTTGGGTTCGTTGTTGGAACGATACCACAGATGATACCTACAGGCTCAGCGATAGTCATTGTGCCTAGGCTGTCATCTTCTTCTAAGATGCCACATGTTTTTTCGTCTTTGTATTTGTTGTAGATAAATTCAGATGCAAAGTGGTTTTTTGATAACCTTATCTTCAACAATACCCATTCCAGATTCAGCAACTGCTTGTTGTGCAAGTGGGATACGAGCGTGGTTAGCAGCAAGAGAAGCTGCACGGAAGATTGCGTCTACTTTCTCTTGAGAGAATGTTGCAAATTCTTCTTGTGCTGCTTTAACGCGTGCTACCAGAGCATCTAGTTCAGTTATATTAGTTACAGGCATTTTTAGCCTCCGATCTTAGTTAAAGGTTGTATTAAATTCGGAAATATAGTGGCAATATTTACCCCATTATTCTATCGTTGCTTTTATATTTCATAGATTAAGAGATATTGTATTAATTAGTTGATAATTAAGATATAGACATAAAATCAAAGCCTCTTTGCATATATGCAAATGAGGTGTTTAATTGGATTAAAGAGAGTGATTTATTTAAGGGATTTAACCTTTAAAAACTTATACACGGAATATGTGCCTCTTTAGGCTAAAAGGTAGTCTTTAAAATGAATGGCGACGGCAGAGGCGTTAGTTGGTGGGTGATAATAAATATTCAAGCTCCAAATACTAGTATCAAAGTCATTTAGAATCGCGACAATTTCACCTTGTTTAATGTAATCGTCGACTAAAAATAAAGGTAAGTAGGCAATGCCTGCGCCATTTAATGTTGCCTGTAGCAGCAAGTCGCTATCATTGACCTCTAGTGACTTAGGTACCTTTATTATTTGGCATTCATTATTTTGGTGAAATACCCAGTCATTACTACCAGTCAGGGTAGTGGCAAATAGACACTGGTGGTTTGTTAACTCACTAGGGGCGGCCGGCGTTGTATGTCTTGTTAGATATTCAGGTGAGGCTACGACTACAAATGGGCTTTGCATAACTTCACGGCGTACTAGGTGTAGGTCTCGCTCTCGGTACCCTTGATAAGTCGCATTCGCGCTGATCGTAATATCGCTGTCCGCAGCATGATCGAGTGCCCAAGGAGTGATGTTGAGATTAAACGTGACATTTGGGTTGGTCGTTAAGTATTGGCCTATTTTTTTCATAAGGAAGTGGTTTGCAAACACCGGTGTACAGATAATATCGATATGGCCTTTATCGTGCTGCTGATAATCTTGCATGCTCCGTACGACTGCTTCCGAGCGATCAACGATAAGCGAGAAATCATTGAATAGCTTTTGACCCGCAGGGGTCGGCTTCAAAAGACGGTTGTTACGTCGATAGAGGGGCATACCAAATTTTTGCTCCAGCTCTTGTAACCATCGGCTGCCAGCAGAAACTGAGATATTAAGTTTTCGAGCGGCTGCTGAGATCGAACCGGTGCGTACGACATAAATGAAGAACGCCATTTTATCTAACATCTACCCACCTTTGTGATTAATAAAAAAGAAAACAGGCTATGTATTGAAATAGCCTGTTATTGCGTTACTTATGTGATTTAAACCGTTGCTTTAGTCGTTTTGACTGGCGCTTTTTTACCCAGTTTTTTAGCCATGACTTTTTCCATATCTTCAAGGCTGACCCCTTTTGTTTCAGGAACATATTTCACAACGACCACCATACAAATCAGTGATAGTGCCGCGAATACCCAGAAAGCAAAGGCGCCATTAAAGTTCTCTTTCAGGTATGGGTTTTCGTTAAGCATTGGGAAGCTTTGGGTCACAATGAAACCAGTAAACCATTGTGCTCCAACGGCGATTGCCATTGCTCTTGAACGAATGCTATTCGGGAATATTTCAGAAATCATGGTCCAGCATGCACAACCCCAAGATGTAGCGTAAGCGACAACATACAAACACAGCGCAAACAATGCTGCATAACCTTCCGTTCCGGTATAGAGCACATATCCAACAATAGTCATTCCAAGTGCACAACCCAGAGTTCCGTATTTCATGAGCGGCAGGCGACCAACTTTGTCGATTAAGTACATACCTAATCCGTTACCAAGAATGAACACCACACCTACAAATGTCGTTTGGAACAACGCGTTCTCAGTTCCACCAGCTATAGGCTTTAAGATTTCTGGGGTGTAATACATGATGACGTTGATACCAGTAAGTTGCTGTGCTGCCGCGACAAATGTACCAATGACAAGGATTGAAAAAAGAAGAGGGGAACGTAAGCTGATTTTGCTGTTTTTGGATGCGTTCGCTGGAACTAAAGATTTTTGTATCTCTAGGATCACTCTGTCTGCATGTTCTGGGTTGGAAATTCGAGAGAGTGTCTCTTTTGCTTTACCTATTTGCCCCTTGAGTACTAACCAACGTGGGGATTCAGGAATCATGATTAATAGGCAACCGAATAATGTCGCTGGCAATACTTCAGAAGCCAACATCCAGCGCCATCCCACATCAACTAACCAAGCTTCGGACATCCCTTTCGCAATTAGATAGTTAACGTAGAACACGCCAGTTTGACCTATAACAGCGGATTGCTGGAACATACTGACCGCTCGACCGCGAAAATCTTTTGGGGCAACCTCTGACATGTACATTGGGGAAACTACACAAGCGATACCAACTGCCACACCACCGACGATTCTGAGTAACACATAGATGGTAAATGTAGGTGCGATAGCGGAACCGATGGCGGATATGATAAACAACACAGCAGATAAGAAGAGTGCACTTCGACGACCATATTTTAGGGCAACAGTTCCTGCAGATACAGCACCTATAATACTTCCCAACACTACACTGGATACTGCCCAGCCAGTTTGAGCGGGCGTTAAACCAAAATGCTCTCTGATTGGTCCAATTGCCCCTGATATTACCGCGGTATCATAACCGAGCAAGATTCCCCCAAGTGCAGCGATACAACAAATTCTAACTATGTAAGCGATATTATGTTTGTGAGACTGTGTCCCATTATTAGGTGACATTACATACTCCTTTGTATTGTCCAAACACTCTCTTAACCATCAAATAAGGTCGTGCTGGGCGATGATTCGATACCCAATGAATGTAGGGTTAGAGTATCGAATTAATAGCTCGCCAATGAATTTAGTAATAATAATAAATAGATTTGATAAATATTTTTCATTTTAGCGATGTTGAGAATCATAATAGCTCAGAATGACTAGGGCTATTAAATTAATGCCTCTTTGGTCAATAATGTTAATCTGATCAAGGTGTGGGAAATATTTTTCAAATGCATTAATTTTGTTAAGTCATTGTTTTTAATTGCATTAAATTGATTGTGATCTGTGTCATTATTTTCTCGAAACCCCCGTAAACACTCGATTTTTCCATATAATTTTAAAAATTAAAAACAAATTTGCCAAATGAAAAATATTTTTCATTTGGTTCGGTTTGGATTATATTGAATCTCAGTGAAGCAAACCTGTTTGGCCAAAATATCGATCAGATGCAATGAACCTATCTAATTGAAATTTTACTGGCCTAAGTAAAAYTAAATATAAAAATTTTGGAGTACGACCATGAGCAAAGTTCAATACGGAATTAGCCCTTTAACTTGGACAAATGATGACATGCCAGAACTGGGTGGTGAGATCCCGTTAGAGACGTGTTTGAGCGAAATGTCTGAGTCTGGCTTTACTGGTACCGAGCTAGGCACTAAATACCCGAGAGATCCAGAAACTCTTATTCCATTGTTGAAAAATCACAACCTAGTATTGGCATCTGGTTGGTTCAGCGGAAATTTGATGACATTAACTGCAGAAGAAGAAATTGCGGAAATGCAAGGTCATATCTTACTGCTCAAAGCCGCTGGTTGTAAGGCGATGGTTTACGGTGAGGTCAGCAATACTGTGCATGGCGACATCAGTAAGCCGTTGTCATCTCGTGTGATTTTGACTGAAGAAGAGTGGAAAACTTACGCTGAAAAACTAACTACTGTTGCTGATTACCTGTTGAACAAGCATGACATCAAGCTTTCATTCCATCATCACGTGGGAACGATTGTTGAAACGGAAGAAGATATCAATCGTTTGATGGAAGCGACCGGTGACTCTGTTTATCTGACACTAGATACCGGTCACATCACTTACGGGGGGGGGAACCCTGTGAATGTTATTGAGCGTTGGGGCCACCGTATCGGTCATATGCATTTTAAAGACCTTCGTATTGAAGTGATGAACGCAGCTCGTGATGCTGATAAATCATTCTTAAACGCCGTGCTTGATGGGGTATTCACGGTTCCAGGTACGGGTGATGTGAATTACGACGATGTGTTTGCCGCACTTAAAGCGCGTAATTACGAAGGTTGGCTATTGGTAGAAGCGGAACAAGATCCAGCGAAAGCACATCCGCTTACGTTTGCAAAAACGGCATACGAGAACATTACCGGTTACGCGAATAAATACGGCTTGTAATTAAAAATGGCTTATTGAAGGGCAATCCCAACAATAAGCCAGAGTCGACACATGGACAATACGTAATTGGCAAGGTAACGCGCCAATTACGTATAAGAACGATCGAGGAAGAAGATGAAAACTGTACGCCTAACCGTTGCTGAAGCCTTAGCTAAATATCTTGCAGCGCAGAAAATTGTAGTCGATGGAAAAGAAGAGCAATTATTTGGTGCTGCTTTCGCCATTTTTGGTCACGGTAATGTGACATGTTTTGGTCAACAGCTAAAAAACATCGAAGAACAAATCCCCACATGGCGTGGTCAAAATGAGCAATCAATGGCCACGGCCGCGATTGCTTATGCTAAGGCCAACAAACGTCAACGTATTGGCATTGCAACAAGCTCAATTGGCCCTGGTGCGACAAACATGGTCACAGCGGCGGGTATTGCTCACACGAACCGACTCCCTTTATTACTTATTTCTGGTGATGCTTACGTTAGCCGTCTGCCAGACCCAGTATTGCAACAGCCGGAAAACTTTGAAGACCCATCGGTCACCTCTAACGACGCATTCAAGCCGCTTACTCGTTATTGGGACCGTGTGTTGTCACCCTCTCAGTTAATGCATACGCTACCTCAAGCGCTTGATACCATGCTTGACCCAGCAACCTGTGGCCCTGTTTTCCTTGGCTTGCCGCAAGATGTTCAAGGGATGGCCTACGATTTCCCTGAAATATTTTTCGCTGAAAAATTCCACCGCATCCGTCGTCCTGAGCCGGAAATGATTGTGTTAGAAGAAGCGAAAGCGATACTCACACAAGCGAAAAAACCACTGATTATTTCAGGCGGTGGCGTTCATTATTCACTCGCCACCGACGAACTTGCCGCGTTTGCTGCGAAGCACAACATCCCAGTGGTCGAAACCATTGCTGGTCGCGCAACGATGTTGCAAGACAATCCATTGAACGCTGGCCCGATAGGTGTCACTGGTTCAAATTCAGCTAACCATATGGCTAACGAAGCTGATGTCGTACTTGCGATTGGTACACGTTTACAAGATTTCACTACGGGATCTTGGAGCGTATTTAAAAATCCAGAAATGCAGCTAATTAGTATTAACGTGGCCAAATTTGATGCGATTAAGCATCGCTCTCATCCAGTTATTGGTGATGCGAAAACCAGTATGACGAAACTATCTGGTCTTTTGGCTGACTGGCGATCAGGTGATGAGTGGTCTTCAAAAGCGAAAGTAGAAGCTGATGAGTGGAAGGCGTTAGTCCAACGTCGTACTCACCCACAAGCCGGTGAATTGCTTGAAGGTACTTCTTCTTATGCTGAAGTGATTGGCAAGCTGAACCGTAGTATGGAAGAGGGCGATACAGTCTTGACTGCCGCCGGCGGATTGCCTGCTGAACTGTCTATGAACTGGCAGAATTACCAAATTGGTAAGTTTGATATCGACTTTGGCTACTCGTGTATGGGTTATGAGATCGCAGGTGGCTGGGGGGCGAAAATTGCCAACCCAAACAGTGATGTTGTGGTTCTTGTTGGTGATGGTTCGTACCTCATTCAAAACTCAGATATCTACTCGTCGGTTTTGACTGGACACAAAATGATCGTTGTTGTTTGTGACAATGGCGGCTTCGCTGTTATCAACAAGCTTCAGAACAATACAGGTAATGAATCATTTAATAACCTTCTAGAAGATTGTCGTCGCCCTGACGGAGAGTTAGCTCGTGTTGATTTTGCTAAGCATGCAGAAGCACAAGGTGCAATCAGCGAAAAGTTGACCTCAATTACCGATTTTGATGCTGCATTCGCAAGAGCGAAAGAAGCTGACCGTACCTACGTTATCGTTGTGGACATTGACCCAGTATCTCCCGCGGCCTGGTCGAAATGTGATTGCTGGTGGGAAGTAGGGCTTCCTGAGGTTACGCGTAACGAAGAGACCGCAAAGAAAGTCGCTGATTGGGAAGAGGGCCGTGCGGCTCAGCGTCGCGGTGTTTAATCAAGAATATTCAAAATTAAAATCACAATAACTTTAACCACAGATACATCACTCAATTAGTCGATGTATCAGGTAACGGAGCAAGATTATGTTTAATGAAGAACGTCGTTTTGAACAACCTCTACGCTGGGCAATGATCGGTGGTGGACGTGGTAGTCAGATTGGTTACTCACACCGTAACGCAGCACAACGAGATGGACTTTTTAAGCTTGTTGCTGGCGCTTTTGATTTAGATGCTGAGCGTTGCAGAGATTTTGGAACCAACTTGGGATTAGACCCTGATCGTTGTTATGCAAACTACAAAGAGATGTTTGCAGCAGAAGCACAGCGTGAAGATGGTATTCAAGCCGTGTCTATTGCGACGCCAAATTCTACACACTATGAAATCTGTAAGGCGGCACTCGAAGCAAACCTTCATGTTGTTTGTGAAAAACCTATCACATTTACATCAGAAGAAGCGGAAGAGTTAAAAGTTATCGCTGAGCAAAACAATCGAGTGATTGGCGTGATGTATGGCTACAGCGGTTTCCCTATGGTTCAGCAAGCTCGTGAAATGGTACAGCGTGGTGATTTAGGTGACATCCGCGTTATCAATATGCAGTTTGCTCATGGTTTTCATAACGAAGAGTACGAACTTAACGATCCAGGCTTGAAATGGCGTGTGAGCCCTGAAGTTTCAGGTCCAACGTATGTACTGGGTGATATCGGTACGCATGCATTTTACTTGTGTGAAGTGATGACTGGCCTTGAAGTCGATCGTTTAGCGTGTATGCGTCAGAGCTTTATTAAATCACGTACACCGTTAGAAGATAACGCACACGTAATGATGGAATTCAAAGGCGGCGCAGTAGGCACGCTTTGGGCTTCTGCGGTGAATGCTGGCTCTATGCACCAACAAAAAATCAGAATCGTAGGCTCTAAAGCATCAATTGAGTGGTGGGATGAGCAACCAAACCAACTGCGCTTAGAAGTGCAAGGTGAGCCATCGCGTATTCTTGAGCGTGGTATGGGGTACTTGCACCAAGATGCGCCTGGCGTTGCTGTGAATCGCGTGGGCGGTGGTCATGCGGAAGGCTACTTCGAGTCTTGGGCGAACCTTTATCATCGTTTCGCGCTTGCGTTTGATGCGGCAGACCGTGACGACCAGCAAGCGCTATCTGATATTTGGTTCCCTGGTATTGATGCGGGCATCGAAGGTGTTCGTTTATGTGAAAAGTGCGTGGAGTCTGCGGACCAAAACGCTGCTTGGGTTGAATACAGCAGATAGGAACTGACTATGACAAAGATTGCACTTCCAAAAGATCGCAAGCTGGATGCCATCGTATTAGGCCGAGCTGGCGTTGATCTCTATGCTCGCGAATTCAATACGGACATGGCTGATATTTCAGGCTTTAACAAATTCGTTGGCGGTTCTGCAGCAAATATCGCAGTAGCAGTTAGTCGTTTGGGTGGTAGGACAGGCTTTATTGGTTGCGTGGCAAATGACGCGTTTGGTGACTACGTAAAAGGTTACATGCAAGAGCAGGGTATCAACCTTGACGGAATGATGACTGATGACACAGGTTCTCGAACTTCTGTTGCATTTACCGAGATGAAGCCAAGCGACTGTACAGTTCTGATTTATAGAAACAACGCATCAGACTTAACCATAAAACCAGAACAGGTGAGCGCAGATTACATCGCGAGTTCCAAGACTTTGGTTGTAACGGGTACTGCACTTTCTGAGAGTCCAAGCCGTGAAGCTACGCTCATTGCTATGGAACATGCTCGTAGATCGGGCACTATCGTGATTCTTGATGTGGATTACCGTCCATATTCTTGGCGCACAGATGTCGATGCGTCCATTTATTACGGTATCGCTGCGGGGCTATCTGACATTGTTATCGGCAATCGTGAAGAGTTCGACATGATGGAAACGGTTCTGGCACCGTGCAATCAAGATGATGACCAAACGGCAGAACGATTTCTACGTGAAAACACTCAAGTGGTTGTGATTAAGGCTGGAGAGCTTGGTTCTAAAGTGTATTGCAAAGATGGCTATAAATTTGAGCAAGGCATATTTAGAGTGAAAGCAAACAAACCGTTTGGCTCTGGTGATTCATTTGCAGGTGGACTGATTTGGACCTTGGTTAACGGCGGTGAATTAGAGGATGGTGTTCGTCATGGAACCGCGGCAGCCGCCATTAACGTGAGCGGTACTAGTTGTACGGAAGCTATGCCAACAAAAGAACAGTTGCTCGACTTTGTAGAGAGTAGAGCATAACGATTTGGGCTTGAACCTTCATTGATTAAGAGGGTGTAAGCCAGCCGGGTCGGTATTTTTATAGTAATAAGACACTATGAATTGCAACCATCTCGCCCCGGCATTTTTGTCCGTTATGAATGAAACAATAAAAATTATGTTGAGTGGCGAAGACGACTCAACGACAGAGGAGAAAGAAGTATGGGTAAGCATATACCCCCGTTCAACAACCAAAATCAGCCGATTGTCGATGTGAATGATGACGTCACCCCACTTTGTTATTTTAACCAAGTACGCTTGAGCCAAAGTGAGCAACACATTCATACCGTTGAAGGTTATGAGTCTGTCGTCGTGCTTGCGGGTGGCACATGCTGCATTACCGTCAGTAACGGCAGTGATGAACCGCAAGTGTTTGACAATATTGGTAAGCGCCGTACGGTTTGGGACGGTGAGCCTGAATCTATTTATGTACCGCTTGGCTATTCAGCGACCATTGATTGTGTAAGTGAAAGTGCAGATGTGATGATTGCAGGTGGTAAATTTGATGCCTCATTAGAACCGTTCTGCGTTCGTGCTGATGAAGTTGAAATGGTTCAATACGGCTCAGATGATACAAAAACACATCGTAAGATCAAACATGTGCTTGGGCAAAGTAACGCAGACAAACGTGGCCGTTTACTTGTCAGTGAGCTATTTACGGTTGGCGCTGGCGGTTGGTCGGGTTTTCCTCCTCATAAACATGATGAAGACCGCATCAAAGAAGATGGCAGCAAAGAGACATTGTACGAAGAGGTGTATCAATTCCGTTTCAATCCTGATTTTGGTTTCGGCGCCCAGTTTTTATACGAGCATGAAGACGATTTTGGCCCTGTTTATCACGTTCGCACTGGCTCAGTAATTGCGATTGATAAAGGTTACCACCCGAGTGTTGCAGCGCCGGGCTATGAAATGTATTACTTCACTATCATCGTTGGGAAAACGTCTAAGTCTTTGATTCAGCACTTTGACCCTCATCATGAGTATCAGGTTGAAACCATTCCTGGCATCAAGGATATGATCGCCAAGTTTAAGTAAAAGAGGGAAACGTTATGTTGGTTAATTTAAACGATTTATTACCTGATGCTGCAGCGTCAAATTATTCAGTTCCCTGTTTTAATGTCTTTGGATTTGAAGATGCTCGCGCCGTTGTAGAGGCTGCGGAAGAAGTGAACAAAGCAGTCATCTTAGCGTGTAACAAAGATGTCGTTGACTTTTATGGGGTCGAAACGGCAGCGGCGATGTTTTTAGGTTTAGCGACTAAAAGCACAGTGCCAGTTTGTTTGCACCTCGATCACACCTATGAAGAAGACATTGTATATCGAGCATTAAAAGCGGGCTTTAGTTCGGTAATGTTCGATGGTTCTCAGCTTAGTCTAGAAGATAACATTGCTAGGACTCGCAAAGTTGCAGATGTTGCTCATGCATTGGGCGCTTCAGTCGAAGGTGAGATTGGCTCTGTACCGTACGATGAAGGTCGTGACCATATTAAAACGATTGATACCAGCCCAGCTGATGCAGCAAGATTTGCTCGCGAAAGTGGTGCTGATTGTGTTGCGATTTCTGTCGGGAATGTCCACCGTCTAACCGAACCAACATGCACTATTGATTTTGGCTTACTTGACCGTATTGCTGCCGAAGTGACGATACCATTGGTGATACATGGAGCCAGTGGCATTCGAGACGAGGATATGGCGAGACTCAAGCAAAGTCGTGTATCTAAGTTCAATATTGGCACCTGCTTACGTCAGGCCTTAGGTAACAACCTACGTGGCTATATGAATGATGAACCAGAGAAGTTTGATAGAATTTACTTCATGCAAAAAGCAATGCCGTACGTAAAAGATGAAGCTATTCGAAACTTCGAACTTTTATCTTAGAATTAATACCCCAGGTGTCAAAGCTTGGGGTATTATTGATTTATAAACCAATATTTAACGGGAAAGAAGTTAGGTATGGAAGTTGAAACTAACGAGATTGTACATGTGCCTAGTGATTTAGACTCTCTGAAAGAGTTGATCGTCAAACGCTATGACAACTTGAGTCAACGCTTACAGCAAGTCGCGGACTATGTGTTAGCCCAGCCTATGCTAGTTGCCGTTGAGACTATGGCGACCATTGCGGAACAAGCAAATGTCCCATTGTCGACATTAAGTCGATTTTCAAATGCGATGGGCTTTAGTGGGTTTAGCCAAATGCAGGCTCTGTTTAGAGACCAATATCTAAATAGACCTCGGGATTATAAAGACCGAGTGCGCAAAGCAAGAGACCAAGAAACATATCAACCAGAATCGCCAACCGCTATTTTTAATGATTACGGTGTCGCTAACGTTGAAGCGATAGAAAAATTACAAGTATCAGTTTCACCACAGAAGCTTGAAAGAGCCGTGAGCTTGATGGATCAAGCTGAAACGATATATATACAAGGGATGCGCCGAGCTTATCCGGTTGCTTTTTACCTTTGGTATGCTCTCATGAAGTCAGATAACAATGTTGTCTTACTTGATGATCATGGAGGGATGCTGACCCCTATGATCCGCAATATGAACGATAAAGACGTATTGCTTACTGTGACTTTTGCCCCTTATGCAATGGAAACCAGTAATGTCATTGAGTGTGCTCATGACCGAGGTGTTCCTATCATCGCGATCGCAGATAACCAGATGATGGCGCATGGCAGTAAGATGGACGTGTGTTTTGAAGTGGAAGAAGGGGAGGTGATGGGCTTTCGCTCATTGAGTTCTTCGATGTACCTAGCTCAAACATTAGCCGTTAGTTTGATGTGCCGTGAGATTAAATAGCGTTTACCTCAGAACGTTCTAAATAACACTAAAAAGCCGATAATTATCGGCTTTTTTAATGCTTGCGAAAAACCTAAAGAAAGTAACTGCCGAGCATAGAAAAAGCTACCGTATTGGTAGCTTTTTTTTGGCTCAGGATTGTTGGAGTGTTCTGGTTATGAGAACAAACGCTTCATTCCTGAAAGCATGCTGGTGGCTGTCTCGTAATGATCGCCTTCCCAAAGTTGATCATTAAGAAATTCACCAGAATAGAACCCGTCATACCCCGTACTTTGAATGGCTGATGTCCACTCCTGTAGTGGAATTTCTCCTTGGCCTAACAAGCAATTTCTAAGTTCTTTCTCATCGACCCAAGGCGCACCAACTTCAGGACGGTGTCCATCGGAAAGGTGAACATTGTAGATGAGCGATTTATCGATCTTTGCCATGTCTTCTGGTGTTGCTCCGCGACATGCCCAGAAGTGCCAAGTGTCGAGCTCAAAGCCAAAATTATCTCGGCTGACTGTATCGTGTAATTGATAATATTGCTCTAAGGTAGCAATGGGAGTCCATGCTGCACCTTCATATTGGAAGCGGATTCCATGCTCTTTTCCGATATCGGTTATATTACGGATGTTTTGAGCAGTAATGCGAATGTTATCTTCAACTGATAGGCCCGTCAGCGCCTCGAAAGCGTTTAATTGAATGGTTGGTGCACCAATGTCTTTGGCAAACTGACACAGAACCTCTGTGTCTTTAAACAACTGGTTTTGGGCTTCTTTGGTCGTACTCTCTACACTACCGATAATATCGATCGCAGAAGGCGTAATGTTGGCGTCATTCAACCTTGTTTTTAGGGCTTGGCTTGTTAAACCTGCATTGATGTATCGCCACAATTTTTCCGTATGAATTTCTAACCCGTCATAGCCTGTTTCTTTGGCCAAACGTATATCGCTGACGATATTATTGTGTAGTGAACACATCCCGTGTAGTGCATAGCGCATAAAGTAATCCTTTGTCAGTTGCCAAAAAGCTTGTGTTGTTGGCGTAGATGATCGCGTCAACACTATTGTTTCTTTTGTGATAAATATTTTCCATTACTATGTGTTCTATCTGTGATGTTAACTGAGTGAATTTAAGTTTGGCTATCTTATGGTCAATAATACGTAGATTTACGGTTTATGGCCATGTGAATTTAATGATAATATTTTTTYATTTTGTTGCTTTGGTTTGTGATTTACGTGTTCGGGAGTGACTAATTCAGGTAACAATAAATGGAATCTAAATTAGAAATCAGAGGGTCACGAATACGTGACTGTATTTAGCTACCGCTGTTTATTCATTTAGGCAGTAACTCTACGTCATGAGGGAAAATATGTTTAACATCGCTTTATTTGGTGCGGGACGCATTGGCAATGTTCACGCGGTTAATATTAATAATCATCCGAGAACAACCTTATATTCTATTGTCGATCCTTATGTGGAGGGAGCGAGTCAACTTGCAAGGCAGTACAACGCAAAGATTCAAACAATTGAAGAGGCTATGGCAGATCCTAATGTTCATGGGGTATGTATTGGTTCTGCAACCGATACTCACGCTGATTTCATTGAGTTAGCTGCAAAGAATGGTAAGACGATTTTATGTGAAAAACCTATCGATTTAGCATTGAGCCGTGTTCGTGATTGCCTAGGCGTGATTGAACAATATCCGGTTCCAATGCTTGTTGGCTTCAATCGCCGTTTTGACCCTCAGTTTCGCAAGCTAAAAACTCAGCTAGGTGCTGGTGTGATCGGTAAGGCAGAATCGTTGCTGATAACGTCTCGTGATCCTTCGCCACCGCCGGCACATTACGCTAAAGCTTCTGGTGGTATGTTTCGCGACATGAGCATCCACGATCTTGATATGGCGCGCTTTATTCTTGGAGAGGATCCAATTTCAATTATGGCACACGGTAGTTGTATGGTTGACCAAGCCATTGGTGAAGCCGGAGATATTGATACTGCTGTAATTGTCATGAACTTTCCATCCGGCGCGATTGCCACTATTTCAAACAGTCGTCGTTCTGGCTATGGCTATGATCAGCGAATTGAGCTGCATGGCGAAAAAGGCCTACTGCAAGCGGGTAATATAAAAGAGGACCTCGTGCAGCACTGGGGAGATAGTGGTTGTGTGAGCGCGAAACCGCAACATTTCTTTTTAGAGCGTTACGAACAAGCATACATCAATGAATGGGATCACTTTGTTGAGATTCTAGCGGGTGAAGCATCACCGCTTTGCAGCGGTAAAGATGGTGAGTTTGCTCTCGTGCTTGCTGAGGCGGCTCTGGAGTCTATGAAAACAGGGGCGACGGTCAAACTTTAGTCAATAGGTTTGTCGTTTTATCCGTTTGCTAGCTTCTTACTAGTTTATCAAGGCAGAACTTGGAATTAATCGAGTGCTCTGCCTTTTTTAAACGCAAGTGATACAGCCAAGGATTGCGCCAGGCACAGTGAAGCCGACTGTGATCGAAATGCATCGACGCTGGCCTCTTTAACGGTAAAGAACACGTCGCTGAATACCGACAGTGGGCTGACCTGGTTGTCGGTAATCACTATTTGCTTGGCGCCTGCTTTGGACGCTATTTCACACAACTTGATCGTTTCTTCTGCATATGGATTAAAGCTAATTGAGACAACCACGTCGTTTGGCCCAACCATACTGACCTGCTCTTCAAACATCCCGCCTAAGCCATCGATTAGGAATGCTCTACATTCGATGTGACGCAGTGCATACGTGAGGTATGACGCCACACTAAATGAGCGTCTAAGGCCAATCAGATAAATGTTATCGGCATGGTTCAGAACTTCGACTGCTTGTTTTAGCTTCTCTGGAGAGGTCAACTTCGCTAACTGCATCATTGCTTGTGAGTTGGCTTGAGCAAATTCGTACAAAATGTCTTCAGGTTCTTCTCGCAGGTTTTCATCGTTAAGCGCCTTAACTAGACGCGTGCGTTGAGTGTAGCTGGTGGTTTCTTCTACAAGATTTTGTCGAAATATCTGTTTTAATTCGTTGAAACCCTTAAATCCAAAGGCATTTGCAAAGCGAATGAGTGTCGAAGGTGGAACATCGGCTGCTTTGGCAATCACGGCAACGGTATCAAAGGCAATGCTGTTTGAGTTTTCGAGTACGTAATGCGCGACTTGTTGTAGCCTTTTGCTCAACGTACTGTGTTTTAAACGAATTTGGTTTTCTAGTTCGTTGAAATTCGTTGCAACATGCATAACACAACATCCTAAATTTAATGGAGAAAGAGGAGCGAATGTTACCTATATTACAGAGTAAATAGGTGATGTGAAGTTGAGTGGGTCTAAATGAAACATTTATTTCATTTGCTATGACACTGACACTGATGAAAACGATACGACAGTCGTGCGATAAATAAAAAAATGCCACGAGAGTGATGAACTTACGTGGCATGGAAAACCTCACTTGAGGACCCTACATTCAACTTTTTGTGTGAGCTATCTGTTGATGGCTTACATTATTTCTAAGTGCTTCTATTTATCAAATATGCGTTCTTAAGCATGATGACCGTAAATTATCTTATGGCTACTTACTTTTCTTCTGGCGTTTCATATCAAAAATGACGGCAACAACAATCACTAAGCCTTTTACTACTTGCTGCCAATAGGCTGATACATTGAGTAGGTCGAGTCCGTTTTGTAGGACGCCCATAATCATGGTACCTACGATCGTGCCTTGGATTGTTCCTATTCCGCCGGCGTGCGATACCCCACCAACAGTGGCAGCAGCAATAGCATCAAGCTCATACATGTTACCTAAGCCGGGTTGACCTGAGTTGATTCGAGCCGTCAAGATAAGCGCTGCAATACCAGCTAGTAGGCCAGCGTAAACGTAGACGAGAATTTTGTACTTGGTGACGTTGATCCCCGATACGTAAGCAGCTGTTTCGTTGCCGCCGATAGCGTAAGCATATTTGCCAAATCTGGTGTAGTTGAGGAGCATATAAGTGAACAATGCCATAACGAGGAATATCACCACAGGCACGGGGATCCCCGCAATGTTTCCTTGTCCTATCCATTGGTATGAATCGATTAGGCTACTGATAGGGCGACCGTCTGAATAGAGTAATGCAGCCCCACGAGCGATGATCATCATGCCCAGTGTAGCAATGAACGGAGGGATTCCTGTATAGGCGATGAGTGCGCCGTTAATCAACCCACAGAGTGCACCAACTCCTAATGCAACCAAAATCGGGACAATAACAGGCAGCTCAGGTAGGTTGGGGTACATTCTCATCCCCCAGTCAAGGGTCTGAGCTGTGCTGGCAGAGACTACGGCAGCTACCGCTAGCACTGAGCCGGAAGACAGATCGATTCCGCGAGTGATGATGATGATCGTTACACCTAGGGCGAGTAGACCAATACTGGCCATCTGAGTCATTACATTAAGTAAATTGGCAACGGTAAGGAATACCGGAGACAAAATACTCATGACGATACACATAGCGACAAAGACGACATAGATTGCGTATTTGGATAAAAAACGTGTTTTTTTGCCAGTTTCCGGCTGTTCCGAAGTGGCTTGAAGAAGTTTAGCTATCATAACTACTTTCCTTGATATGTTGGACTAGCTTATTGTTTCTAGTTGAATGCTAATGACATGACTTGTTGTTGTGAGGCTTCGTGACCGTCGAGTTCACCTTTGAATTGCCCATCATGCATGACGAGAATGCGGTCACTCATTCCAATGACTTCCGGTAACTCAGATGAAATCATGACAAGGCTTTTGCCCATACCGGTGAGAAGACGCATCAATTTGTAGATCTCCGATTTGGCACCCACATCGATGCCTCGAGTCGGCTCGTCGAGAAAGAGAATGTCTGGTTTCGTTAACATCCAACGCGCGAGTAATACTTTTTGTTGGTTGCCACCACTTAAATTATCAATGGCTTCAGACATCCCTGGCGTTTTTACTTTGAGAGTCGAACATTGCGTTGAGCAGTCTTTTTGCATTTTTCTTACATCAAGCAGGCTAACGACTTTATTGCGATAAGCATCAAGATGGGCGATGGAGGTGTTAGCGAAAATATCCAACATCAAGTAAAGCCCGGAGTGACGTCGGTCTTCTGTTAGAAAGGCCATTTTGTGATTGATGGCATCGGTTGGCGTTTTTATTTCTACTTGATCGCCGTTGATCCAAATTTCACCGACATCTTTTTGTCTTACGCCAAACAGAGTTTCAATCAATTCGGTGCGACCAGAGCCAACAAGGCCTGCAATGCCAAGAATTTCACCTTCATGCAGTTTGAAGCTGATGTCACTGAATTGCCCCTCAACAGTGAGGTTTCGGACGTCTAATCTGACTTTTCCTGGTTTGGCGGTGATCGGAGGATAAACATCGCCTAGGTTACGTCCTACCATCATGTGAACGAGTTCATCGTTATTAGTGGAAGATGCTTCTCTTTCGCCGATAAAGTTTCCATCTCGAAAGATAGTAATGTCGTCACAGATACGAAAGATCTCATCCATTTTGTGGCTTATATATACTACGGCCACACCCTGAGATTTCAGTAGTTCAATGATCTCAAATAGGTGGTCTACTTCTTTACCGGTAAGGGCTGAAGTCGGTTCATCCATGATGATGACCTTGGAGTGGTAAGAGATGGCCTTCGAAATCTCGATCATCTGCATTGTGGCTACCGTAAGCTCACTCATGGGCGTTCGAGGGTCGAGTTGTAGATCCAGTTTTTCTAATAGTTTGGTGGTGTCGCTATACATTTTACCGTGATCGATAAGGTTGAATGGTCCTTTGGTAGGCTCTCTACCTAGCCAAATGTTTTCTGCAATACTTCGGTGAAGTATTGGGGACAACTCTTGATGGATCATCGATATTCCGGCTTCAAGGGCATCTTTAGCACCACCGAAGTTCACAGGCTGACCTTGATAACGAATAGTGCCGTCATCTCTTTGATAAATACCAAAAAGAACTTTCATTAGGGTGGACTTTCCTGCGCCATTTTCACCCATTAAGGCCATGACACGACCCTCTTTTAATGTGAGTTGCACATTATCAAGGGCTTTCACTCCAGGGAATGACTTTGAGATTCCACGCATTTCTAGTAAGGCTTGACTCATATTTACTGCTCCGATTGAAATGTTCTATGCACTTAACCTTGTCAGTGGATTGGTACATAGAACATATGAGTGAAGAGGGCGTTAGCCTTGTTTAGCTTTGAATTCTTCGAGGTTGTCTTTGGTAACAAGCTCTGCAGGGATCCAAGTGATTTTCTCGCGAGGTTGATTCGTGATGCCACTGATTACCGCATCAATTGCGCCACGTGCTTGGCCACCCCCATCTTGGAATACAGTGGCATCAAGCGCCCCATTTTCAATTGCCATTAACCCATCAGGAGTTGCATCAACGCCTACAACAATCGTGTCATCTAGTTTTCCTGCAGCACGCAGAGCTTGAATTGCACCTAGCGCCATATCATCATTGTTGGCAATAATTACGTCGAGTTTGTCTCCTGAATTGATCCAGTTCTCCATTACTACCATTGCCTGCGAGCGTTGCCATAATGCGGTTTGCTTGCGGATGATGTTGAAATCAGGCTTGTCTTGGAAGTAATCTTCGACGCCTTCTGTACGGAGAATTGCAGCTTCAATTGTCATCATGCCCATCAAAATACCAATGTTGCCGCCTTCGATTTTATCTGCGACGTACTTAGCTTGTTCTTTGCCAAATTGCAGTTCTTCAGAACCGACATACGCCACACCTTCTGGTAAGTATGAAGGACGACGGTTGAGGTAAACGAGTTCAATCCCAGCGTCTAGAATCTTGTCTGTCATTGGTTGGGTCGCGTCAGTATTAACAGGAACTAAAATGATGCCGTCGACTTGTTGGATAATGAAGTTTTGAACTTGGCCAAGCTGTTTGACTGTGTCTTCTTTGGCATCGACAAAAATGAGTTCAACGTTGTCTTGTTTTTCAGCGTATGCCGTCATGGAGTCCTTCATATTTACAAGAAATGTATCGTCAAAGTTGGGAATTGCGACACCTATTGTGACGACATCACTTTTTGTCTCTTCACCACCACAGGCAACAAGACCAAGTAAGCCTATTGCAATGAATCCTGTTTTTACTCGTCTTGCTGTTGAGCTTTGGAAGAGAGTGGTTTTATGAGCAAAACGGCGTATGAATTTTGAAAATGTGTTGGTTATCGATGACATGTTATGTCTCCTTGTTGTTATCACTGCTTCTGCCAATCACAAGATATTTTGTGATTGAATCCCTAAGAACACTTCTATTTGTCTTAGAAATTTGGCAACTTTCATTCCTTTAAATAGGCGTTTTAAGCTTACTTCTTTAATGAAAAATATTTTTCATATTCGTTGTAGGTAACTATATATTTAGAATTTTAGTTTAGCTATTAGATATACTGCGCAATTG
>NZ_JAKJSY010000044.1:0-38450 GCF_050337445.1 Vibrio minamisatsumaniensis
AACCAATATCATAGATAATATTAAATTAATGTATGACAAATATGATATTTATTTTGGAGGGAAATTTCTGTGAGGCCTATCGTAAAATCCGGAGTGATGAGAAACTATGCGGCGAAATGCAATGAATGTCTCAATTTCTGATGGATAAGTTAAACCATTCATGATGCACTTCTCATATTCATTACTCTTGCCAATTTACGTGTCTGTATGTGTTAAAATAAGACAAATACTAAGGTGTGCTTAGGTTTTACGCCTGATTTATGCGTTATCTGGCTAAATCATCACGCTTAAAGGCATGAATATAAGTATTTGCTATAAGATTAAAGCCAATTTTATTGATGGTTTATTTAAGTCGAAGAGAAAATATTTACTATTCAAATGTGATTTATGTACTGAGAGTGTGCTCGGTATCGGTTTAAAATAGAGGATGAGTCATGTTTAAGAAAAACATATTATCAGTGGCATTATTAGCAACGATACCAATGGTTACTTTTGCTAATAACGGTGTTTCTTACCCTGTGCCAGCAGATAAATTCGATATGAATAATTGGAAAATAACGATACCTTCAGATATTAATAAAGATGGTCGAGTTGATGAAATAGAAGGTGTAGCAATGTTGAGCTACTCACACAGTGATTTCTTTCATCTTGACAAGGATGGTAACTTAGTCTTTGAAGTACAAAACCAAGCGATCACCACGATAAACTCAAAAAATGCACGTTCTGAATTACGCCAAATGCCGCGTGGCGCAGATTTTTCGATTAATACGGACGACAAAGCCAATCAGTGGGCATTATCAAGTCATCCTTCTGCTAATGAGTACAGTGCCGTTGGTGGGACTTTAGAAGCGACATTAAAAGTTAATCACGTTTCGATGAATGCTAAGTTTCCTGAAAGGTACGCCGCTTACTCGGTGGTTGTCGGCCAAATACACGCGAAGAAACACGATGATCTTATTAAAGCAAAAACCGGCTTTGGTTATGGTAACGAACCTCTAAAAATCTTCTATAAAAAGTTTCCGGGTCAAGAAACGGGTTCTGTATTTTGGAACTATGAAAGAAACCTAGAAAAAAATGATCCTAACCGTGCTGATATTGCTTACCCAGTTTGGGGGAATACTTGGGAAAACCAAGCGGATCCTGGAAAAGCAGGCATTGCTTTGGGCGAAGAGTTTAGTTATCGAGTAGAAGTTAAAGGCACGATGATGCATCTGACTTTTGAATCGGCTGGTCACGATACCGTTAAGTATGACATTGATTTGAGTAAGGGCGTTGATGAGCTTGATTCATCAAGGGGCTATGCTGAAGATGATTTCTACTTCAAAGCGGGTGCGTACGGACAATGCAGTGTTAGCGACTCTCACCCTGTATGGGGCCCGGGTTGTGCTGGCACAGGTAACTTCGCCGTTGATAAAAAGAATGGTGATTACAATAGTGTTACCTTTTCGGCACTTAAGCTTAATGGTAAATAGATAGCCTAATGGCCAATAAATAAGTCGTAACGAACAATATAGTAGATAAATAAAAACCACTTAGCAGAACGTTAAGTGGTTTTTTCGCTTTAAAATCCAGGCATTTTATGGTGTTGGTCGTTCTCTTTTGTGAAAAAATACAACCTGACCAAAGGAAGCTTGTATTCGACGAGACTGATCTTAGGCTAAAGATCGACCTTTTCTAGTCATACATCAACTCATTGGCTTTGTCCGCATCAAACTCTTTCAAAGATTTACGCGCTAAGTGGCGGAACGGGAGCGCTTTAATGATCTCTTCGAATGGCTGAATAGCAAATGCCCAAAATATTGATCCATCTAACCCCAAGATAATCAAAGCACATAATGGGATTGAAATTACCCACTGGCCGGTAAAGTTAATTTTGAATACATCCGTGGTTTTCCCTAGTGCTCTTAATATGTTTCCGTGAACCGTGTTGTAGCCTCGAACAATGGGTAACACGATGTAGAGTGGGGCAATAAGCGATAACGCTTGATAAGTCGAAGGATCCAGTGCTGGATAAATATCAGCAATCACTAAACTTAAACCGGCAAACATCACCGCACAAACAATAGAAATACCCACCGCAATATCAATACTGGTATCCACATTTTTTGTTAAATCGTCTATTTTTTTTGAACCAATCGCTTGGCTAATGGTGATCGCAGAAGATTGAGCCCAAGCGGTAATAAATTGAGTTCCTGCTCGTATCCATGGCATGACCAAGGTGATTGCCACGTAGGCATTGATATTGAGCTGTGAATACAATAGTTGATAGACGGTGATACCGATAGACAGCATAACCACATTGGCCGCGACTGGAAATATCTCGATGAAATGACGACGAATGTTGTAAATGAACTCCGATTTCTTAGCCTCCACTTTCAGTGAAACAAAAGAATCGAAATGGACACACAAAACCAGATACAGCAGACGAATGGTGATAGCCATAACACTACCGAGGGCGGCACCCTGAACACCGATACCTTCAAAGGTTGAATAACCATGAATAAGCGTATACGAGAGTAGGGCGTTAATCGGCAGTTCGATCAAGTAACCCTTAAAAGGAATTTTGGTTCGCCCCAAGGCATTAAATTGAGCGATGATTACCTGTGTGACAGCGGTGAATAGAATGAGATATTTTGCAATGTCCAGATAGTGTCTGATTTCCAGATGAAGGTTTTTATCGTCGGTTAAGGATTGAATCAAAGGTTGATCGAAAAAAGTAAGCAAGAACCAAAATATCTTTGCCAATCCTAAGTTAATGAACAGGCCCGACCAAAAAGCTTTAGCAAGAGAAGATTTTACACCAGAGCCGACAGCACGACTCAGCACCAGTTGCGTACCATTCGCGAGTGCCATTTGGATCCCTAATACAAAGGAGATGATGGTCGTTGCAATACCCATTGCGGCGAGAGGCGTTTCACCAAGTGGAGAGATAAGCAGGGTGTCGATCATCAACATCGACTGCATCAGCAACCCATTTAAGGCGAGAGGCCAGGCGAGAGAGAAATTTTTCCTAACGTATGACTGCGAAGACACAAGCAATACCTTATATGTCTAACCGTAAGCTTTTTATAAATGATCTAAGTTCACCGATTGAAAATCAAACACTACGGTAATTGATGGTTAAAGTAAAATCGTTGATTCGATAGCGCTAATGGTCAAAATATGGCTGAATCTTGCGTCAGAGCACCTCGGTTTTGATGCGCGATAATCACAATCATTCGATCTTGGTTAATTGATGGATAATTCAACTTGAGACAATTTTTGGTTTTCATCATCCAGTAATACTCGAGAAGCTATTCGTGCTTGTTGCTCATTGCCCGACATAATCGCATCGTATATGGCTTTGTGTTCTTCAAGGCAGAAGTGACCGCCTTCAGCTGAATGGTCGATAAACTGTTTGAAAATCGTCGATAGAATGTTTGTGAATGGAATGTAAAACTGATTACCCGTTGATAAAAAGATGGTCTGATGAAAAAGGTGGTCATGCGTTGTCCACTCTTCATAATCAAAGCTGTTTGCTGCCATGGTCATCTTTTGAAATAAAATTGAGAGTTCTTTTCGTTGCTGGACGGTAGCATTAGTTGCTGCCAATGCACACGCTTCTGGGTCAATGGCCTTTCTTAAGCCTAAAAATTGAGATAAGAAGGGTTTAGTGTCTTCTAAATCTTGAATCCAATACAGTAATTGTGGATCTAAAAAATGCCATTGTGTTCTCGGCTTGATATGAGTACCTACTTTCGGTTTTGACTCAATCAATCCTTTTGCAGAAAGTAGCTTGGTTGATTCTCTAAGGGCAGTTCTGCTCACACCAAAGATATCGCACAGCTCCATCTCACTGGGTAATTTTTGATTTTCTTGTAACTCACCAGACAAAATCTTACGCGCAATTTGCCTTGCCACTTGAACGTGAATTCGGCGGCTTGAATCTTCCACCAATGTAAATATTGACATTTAAACCACCTGAAATTGAAAAACAAAAAACAGACTGAATACTGTTAAGGCTACACCAGAGGAAGACTTGTCATTAGAGTGTATTTGCTTTTAAAAGTGCTAAAGAACAGAGTCTCTTTGAGAATAGGGCTCTTATAAGTATTAAATATTACAATAACACTTGTAATATTCAAGGACGTTTCTTACAAAACCGATCAATAAAGCCACAAATAGCGATAGCAAGACTGGTTTTGTGATTTACCGCATAAAAAAATGGCATGAATACGAATTATTTGTATGTCTAAGCTGTTCAATTTGTTTTGGTGACATTAATCTTTACAAGATGGACGGTATCTTGTTCTAGCCTTTATTCCCTGTGACCTCACGTTCTTCTTATACTTAGTTGGAGCGGATATAAATCAATGCTATAGTCTGAGTTAAATAATACATATCTAATAAGTAAGCAGACTAATGGCTGGTTCTTTTCATTCAATTTCAGGCTCTAAGCGAAGCCTTCATGTGCAAGTTGCACGTGAAATCGCTCGTGGTGTTTTGTCGGGCAATTTGCCTCAAGGTTCGATTATTCCGGGTGAAATGGCTCTTTGTGAGCAATTCGGTATCAGTAGAACGGCTTTAAGAGAAGCGGTTAAACTTCTCACATCTAAAGGCCTACTCGAGTCTCGACCTAAGATTGGTACGCGTGTTGTTGACCGTGCGTTCTGGAATTTCCTAGACCCACAATTGATTGAATGGATGGATGGTTTGGCTGACACTGACCAATTCTGTCAACAATTTTTGGGGTTGCGTCGTGCGATTGAACCGGAAGCGTGTGCTTTAGCCGCCCAGTTTGCTAGTGCTGAACAGCGTATTGAATTATCGGGTATTTTCCAGAAAATGGTAGAGATCTCGAGTGCAGAAGAGTTTAATCAAGAAAATTGGTTAGATATCGATATGAAATTTCATAGCCTTATCTTCAACGCAACAGGTAACGACTTCTATCTACCATTTGGCAATATCTTAACGACGATGTTTGTTAACTTTATTGCTCATTCTTCGGAAGAAGGGAGCACATGTATTGATGAGCATCGCCAAATCTATGAAGCCATTATGGCGGGTAACAGTGATAAGGCGCGTCAAGCATCAGCAAGTCATTTGTTAGAAACGAATCACCGATTACCTGTGGCTAGTTAGTTGTTTTAAATAATTTTTTATTGATATTTTATCGGGTTACCCCTCACTATCGAGTGGCATAATCCGCTGAATCAACACTGATTGAGAGACTGACTATTTGAAAAGCACGTTGAAACGTGCTTTTTTTATGCCCAAAATTGATAAAAATCTGATCAATACCCAAATATTTAAACGATTGYTTTCTGTTTTGTTGAAAGCGCTAGTAACTCACATTGTTGGTTATATAATAATACTAATTAAATTAATGCGAGTTTGATTATGTCTCAGTCTCTATTGCCAAACATTCTTCAGTTCATCGGTCAGATAGACCCTTTCGATAAGATCCCTAAACAAGCGCTTCGAGAACTTGCTTCGAACGTTCAGATTACTTATCTCGGAAAAGGCGATGTGGTTGATCTGTGTGAATCGGGTAAAGAAAAGTCACTCTATATTATTCGTACGGGGTCAATGGAGCAAAGAAAATCCGATGGTGTACTCCGCGCGCGTTTAGGCACTGAAGACTTATTTGGCTTCACGTTCTTAGATTCTGAAGTTAATGATGAGAAAGGCTATCGAGCGATCGCCATTGAAAGCACTTTACTTTACATCATTCCACACTCGGCACTTCAAACACTGTTTAAAGCGTTTCCAAGTTGTGCAGAACACTTTGCTTCTCAAGCTCAAGTGCGCTTGAAATCTGCACTGAATGTGGTGTGGTCAAATAAAGAAAAAGGCTTATTCATTCGTAAAGTGTCTGATGTTGCAAGTGGACAGGTGGCGATTGTTAACGCCAAACAGACGATCCAGTCGGTCGCATTTGAAATGCTCCATCAACGCTCACCCTGTGCTGTGATTTATGAAGGTGACGCCATTGTTGGTTTGATTACCGACCGAGATATGACCAAACGAGTGATCGCGCATGGTGTCAGTACGGACAACTTGATTTCTGAGGTGATGACTCATTCTCCGCTTACGGTTAAACCGGATGATTTAGTGTTGCATGCTGCATCTATCATGATGCAGTTTAATATCCGCAACTTGCCAGTAGTGAAAGAGAATAAAGTCGTTGGCTTACTGACCACGTCACACCTAGTCCAAAATCATCGAGTACAGGCGATATTTTTAATCGAGAAGATTAAGTATTCGGGTAGTGTGAAAACCCTATCTTCGTTCACTTCTGAACGCCAAGCTATTTTTGAGGCGCTGGTGGAAGGTAAAGTTGCACCGGAAACGGTCGGTAAAGTTATGACCATGATCATGGATGCCTATACACGGCGATTGATTCAGATTGCGATTGACAAATTAGGCCCGCCCCCTTGTGAGTTTTCTTGGATTGTTGCGGGTTCACATGCGCGGAATGAAGTGCACATGTTATCGGATCAAGACAGCGCGATTGTATTATCTGATGATGCGAACGAGAGTGACCGTATTTATTTTAAACACTTAGCTATGATGGTAACCAATGGCTTGGCAAGTTGTGACTATCCCTTGTGTCCAGGTAAATTTATGGCAGCGACACCTAAATGGTGTCAGCCACTGAGCGTTTGGAAGCACTACTATAAGAAGTGGGTAGCGAACCCTGAATATGAGCGCTTGCTGAACATCAGTGTGTTTTTAGAGATTCGTACTATCTATGGTAACAGTGAATTTGAAGGCATTCTTCGTGAAGAGTTGCACTCCAATATTCGTAACAATCGAGAATTTCTCAGTACGTTGGTGAGAGATGCCGTGAACACCAATCCACCACTGGGCATTTTTAACAGCTTGGTGCTAGAGAAGTCCGGTGAGAACAAGAAAACACTGAATGTGAAAAAATACGCAATTAACTTGATTATTGATCTTGCGCGTATATACGGATTAGCCGTTGAATGTGATTTGTCTGCAACCGATGAACGATTTACTGCTGCGAATGAGAAAGGCATGCTCAGTGACGACGCATTTAAAAATATACTCGGTGCTTACCAATACATTTTATCTTTCCGCTTTGGTCATCAACTTGAAGCGTTGAAGAATGGGGAGGTGCCAGACAATAACATTAATCCGGATAGTTTTGGCAGCTTTGAACGTAAGCACTTGAAAGATGCTTTTAGGATCATCGCTGATCTCCAAGATGTGGTTAAGATTCGTTTCGGAGCGCGTTAATGAAAGCACGGTTAAATTATTTTCATCCACTTGAGCGAATTAAACGCAAGCGCAAGCAATACTTAAATTCGGTAAAATTACCTGAAGCGTTGCATGATCTTGTTGAACAGCCCTGTCCGGAGATAACGGATAAGGCTAAAGATATCGATTACATTGTGTTAGATCTTGAAACAACAGGCTTAGACAGTGAACAAGATCTCATCCTATCGATGGGGTGGGTTTATGTAGTTAACGGGCGAATCGATTTAGCTTCGGCCAAGCATATCTATCTTAATAATGACTCACAGATCAATGCAGAAACCGCAGTCATCAACCATATTACGCCAAAAATGTTGGAAGAGGGTGTAAGTATTCACGATGCAATGCTAACCTTTTTTGAAGCAGCAAAAGGCAAGATCATTGTCGCGCACGCTTGCATTGTGGAAGAGCGCTTTATAAATCAATATCTACTTAGATGCTACGGGCTTAGGGTCGTTCCTTTACTTTGGTTAGATACGTTGTGTATTGAAAAAACGCTAGAGAAAGCCATCAGTAATCATCAAGAAGTGGACTTAACGCTAGCCGGTTCGCGACAACGGTATGGGCTCCCCGAATACAACAGTCATAATGCGTTAGTGGATGCGGTCTCGACTGCGGAATTACTTTTAGCTCAACAAAAGCGAGTGGTGCCTAACGATGAAGTGACCCTTTCACTTTTATATCGGATCAGTCGCTAGTTCAGCAATTCTACCTTTCATTATTCATTGGAAATAATGAAAAATAAGCCAGCGATTAAGCTGGCTTTCATTTCGGTTTCAGAGCATGACGATCGTCATATTCTCTTGGTCTTTCGGATTACCTGTCGATTAAAAGCTGTAAGTAATACCGACACGGCTACGTAGTTGACGGTCTCGGCTGTCTTGAACATTACCGAACTCAACGTACGGGCGCCAGTTCCAGTCAGCTTCTTTATAACCAACTTTCATGTTGTAATCCCACTCGTTGTCAGCACCGCCACCACCGGTCCATTCGTTGTTTGCAAAGTCTTCAGCGTAGTTAGCTTCAAAGCCGAACTGCCAAGCATTCCAATTGTAATCAATATTTCCGGTGACTTTACTGCGATTCATATTTTTGTTTGACGAATCGGAAGTGTAGTCACGAAACTCATGACGGTAGCGAAGTTTGGCTTTCACTCCGGAGTCGAAAGCGTACTGGACACGCACTTGCGGCTTGTAGGTTATGCTATCAGAGCCAAACGAGACAGGCATACTGGGTTGGACTAGCCAGTGTTCGTCAATATTGAATTTGTAGCCGTATTCGAACTCGCTGCCCGCAGCTTCCCATTCCGAAAAAGGTTTCCCTTTTTGTTTCATTTCCACACCAAAGAAGTGGTTATCAACCGAGCCACCAATTTTTATACGACTAGCCCAACTTTCAGAGCCATGTTTGTACTCTTGGCGTGCGTCTAATGAAGCCGCAGTCACGCTGCTAGCAAAAAGCGTTGCTACGATCGCTAAAGTAATTTTGTTTTTTATCATTTTCTTCTTTCCACTGTGTCTAACTAAAAAATGGGTTAAATGTTTGCCATTGAGGCTTTGTTATCTTGGATTTCACGCTTTAGGTCAGTCGTTTTGCATGCGTAACAAGGCGACTTCAGTTTATGTTTATTGGCTCATCAGGAGCCTATCGTTATCCATTTCAGCCATAGATGTACAAGTTTATTTTGAAATAAAATATTACAAATATATTAGCGGATTTGTAGGAAAGCGATCTGTGAATTAGATCGTATAGTTGTTTTAAAATCACTAAAAAACATATGACAATGCCGTTTTAATCTTAAGTTGTTGTTTTTACATAATTTATATTATTTTGCGTGTAGGCTGTCTATCAATAAATGTGCGCTACAGCAAAAAATAGAAATTTTTGATGTCATTTTAAATTGTAATACATTATGATTTATATTGTCGTCCAAGCATGGCATTGTGATTCCAAATGTTGACGTGATGTGAATAGATCAATTGATGATTTGCGCGTGCACTTGCAAGAATGATTTAACAAGATGAGGTAATCGAAACCCTCGATTAAAGAAGGTTTGAAATGTTATTGATGATGGTGTGATGCCGCTTGCTACGCAGAAGTGATGTGAGTTAGGTAGTCGATCTTGTGCTAAATCGATAGCAAAACGAAATCGTTGAAGTGCTCACATAAGCATTTTGATTATTGCTCCCAACTATTTTAATTATAACTTCTTCTTTCGTGATAAAGGAAAGGGGACGGTAGTGAAGATCTGCCTTTACGCTCATGTTGATACAGGCAACATGGGCGTTTTTTTTTGCTTAATGTTTATATGACTATCGTTGAATAACTACGACAGTGTCATTTATGATGGGGTGCTCTGAGTGCTTTTCATTCACTAAGCGTCGATAGGTGAGGGAGGTGAAACCTATATCGTTCTCTGTGAGTTCAAGTGATGGAAATGTGGGTCGATGTAGTTAACTCTGAAATATCCAGAATGACTTTAAACAGAATAACAGGGCATTCATGATAGAATGCCCATTATATGATGTCGCTTAATTAGCTTTGAGTGGGCATCCAAACCTGTTTGGAGGTGATTTTTTGATCTTTAAAAGTGAGTTCTTCAACCTTATCTCCGTTCTGGTTCCAGCGCGTTAATATTCCATCTGCAATTTCACCATCATCAAATTTGGTTTGACTCGCCTTCTTACCATTCGGATAGTAATCGGCTTCTAATCCATCCTTTAGTCCTTTGCTGTAGTGTGCAGTCAGGCTCTTTTCACCGTTTGAATACCATCGAGATACCACACCTGAGAGCTGATTATCTTTATAATGGAGTTCTGCTTTTTTCTGCCCATTAGGATACCAAGTCTCAGCTTTACCTTGTAATTGACCTTTTTCGTAATTCACTTTAGACGCGATTTGGCCATTCGGGTACCAGTTCGTTTCTAAACCAAGCTCTAAGCCATCAGCAAACTGAGCTTGAGTCGCGATTTGTCCATTATCGAACTTCTCTTCAAACTGACCGGTGAAGGGTTTTGTATGGTTAACTTGATAAGCCACGCCGTGACGCATTTGCAAATAGTCAACAGTATTATCGCTGGTGGCTGCATAGCTCATAGAAGACATCGAACTAAGAGCAATCAAGATAGGGATGTATTTCTTCATAATGACACCTTTTTAATGGATGAGATAAAGTGTAATCGGCGTGTTAAAATCATTCCATTTTCGTGAAGAACTGTCAGTATTTATTATTGGTTTTCAAGTTTTCACTATTCGCGRCCAAACGCAGGGAACTTTTTGAAGAAACTTCTGACATGAAATGACAGGTTATTTATATTACGAATGTTTCCGATGGGCTTATCTTTACCGGCATTATTCAACCGTATTTTCATGTGTATTTTTGCGTAATGAAGGATAGATGTTAGTGATGCCGAACGTATTCGCTCAGCATGATGTCTATTTGTGAGGAGAGGCTAGAGTTATTTTTATCTTTCCACAACTCTTTGAGCCACGTTCGTTTAATCGCTAAAAATAAAATACGCGGTGAGTACTTGATTAAACTAACTCAGCGCTAAGATTTGTATTTATGCAGTAGATCCCAAGGAATATGACAGAGATGGTGGTCCTCTGGAAAATGGCTTAAGTGGTGTTGGTGAATCTTATCACTTGGCACATAGTTGGTTAGCGGCTTAATTTCGAGAGCGATTCGGTCAGCATCATTCCGTGATGCGATATAGTGCTTGGCCTCGATTAAGTGTTTCATGTTGCTACTGTATACGCCTGTGCGATACTTTTCTCCAACGTCACTTCCTTGCTTGTTCACGCTGTATGGATCGATGATTTCAAATAAGTGCTCCATCAGTATCGCAACAGACGTGACACACGGGTTAAAGTCGATTTTTACGCACTCTGCGTAACCATCATAGCTTTCACTTACCGTTTTCCCTTTTTGGATCTGAGGTGATCTGCCATTAGCACGGCCGGCTTCGGTGTTGATGACGCCGGGCACGTATTTGATAAATTCTTGTACCCCCCACAAGCACCCGCCTGCTAAATAAATCTGTTCCATACGATTCGTTCAATTCTCTGTATTTGTTTTTGATGGCTTATAGATTCATGACATAGGCAGAAACAGCCACCAAGTTCTCACCATATTAATCGTTTGAAGTATACTTAAATGGGCGGTGGAATCGTACCTATAAAACGAACACTGATCATTGTGGCAGCAATGTCGCTGATTAAACTATGTGAAAAGGCTTTCTAAATTAAGCAACCAGACGGTCAAACAGGCGATCGAAAATGAAACTGTTTAAAGAGTAAATTAGATAGCTTGATTAGACGTTGCTATAGCTCAATGCAAGGTTTTAGTGCTATGGAATTCGAAACATGAGTGATTTATGGATCCATTAACGCAGGGCGTGTTAGGCGCTGCTTTGTCACAATCGGCAAGCAAAAAACAACATTTGGTTGTTGCTGGGATATTAGGTTTATTCTCTGGATTGGCGCCAGATTTAGATGCACTGATTAAGTCTCAAAGTGACCCTTTGTTGGCTTTGGAATTTCATCGACAATTTACCCACTCACTTTTTTTCATCCCCATTGGCAGTTTGATCTGCGCTTTGGTTCTGCATCTTCTCATTGCAAAAAGGCGTGGACTTTCTTTCAAACAAAGCTGGCTGTTTTGTGCTCTGGGTTATGGCACTCATGCACTGTTAGACGCTTGTACCACTTATGGCACGCAGTTACTTTGGCCTTTCACCAACGCGCGTTTTGCTTGGAACACCATCTCAATCATTGACCCTATTTATACGATACCTATTTTAATATTACTGCTGTTTGCAACGTTGAAACGTGTGCCTTGGCTAGCGCGTGTTGCGTTTGCTTGGGCTCTAATTTATCCAACATTAGGGATGATTCAGCGAGACAGGGCAGAGGCAGTTGGGTGGCAATTAGCGGATCAAAGACAACACACACCGATTCGATTAGAGGCAAAACCAAGCTTTGCTAATATCTTGGTATGGAAAGTGGTCTACGAAACAGAGGCTCAATATCATGTAGACGCAGTGTGGGTTGGCACATCGGTAAACGTATATCCCGGAGAGTCGATTGCGAAGCTGAATGTTAGCAGGGATTTTCCTTGGCTTGACCCTGATTCTCAACAAGCCAAAGACATTGAACGTTTCCGCTGGTTCTCGAATGGTTACATTGCTCAGGACCCAACAGACGATCTGCGTATTATCGATGTCCGATATTCAATTGTACCGAATCAAATAAAAGCACTTTGGAGCATCAAGCTATCAAAAGCAGTTGATGCAAACACGCATGTAAAATACGAAACGCATAGAGACAACACACCTGAGTCGAGACAGATCTTTTGGGGTATGTTGAAAGGGGATTCACGATCGAGTTCTGAAGAGTAAAAAGGCTGAGTCAGATAACCTGCTCAGCCTTTGTTGTCCGGTTACTCAGTGGCAAATCATAAATAACGGTTTCTTAGGTGGTCTTTGAAGTACTGAGCATTCAAGATTTCACCCGTTGCACCTTTCACCAAGTCATCAGTGGTCAGCAGGCTGCCTTTACTCCAAATATTCGACTCCAACCAAGTGAAGATAGGCGACAGATCACCGCTTTCAATCACAGCGTTCACATCCACCGTTTTCTTCATTGCCGCCATGAATTGCGCCGCGTACATTGCACCAAGTGTGTAGCTTGGAAAGTACCCAAAGCTCCCATCTGTCCAGTGAATATCTTGCATACAACCGTTAGTGAAATTGCCTTGAGTGCTTAAGCCAAGGTATGACTCCATCTTGGTATTCCATAATTCTGGAACGTCCGTGTGTTTGATCTTGCCGTTGATCAAGTCACGCTCAATCTCGTAACGTAAAATCACGTGTGCTGGGTAGGTCAGCTCATCGGCATCGACACGGATGAAGTCTTTCTTCACGCGCGTGTATATTTTCTGAAAATTGTCTTTCTCAAATTCAGATCCAGAGAATTGTTGCCCCGCGAGGTTTGCTAAGTGCCCGATGAACGGGTCGCTGCGACCAACTTGCATCTCAAAGAACAGAGATTGAGATTCATGGATACCCATAGAACGAGCTTGACCGGCTGGTTGGCCTGCTAGATGTTTTGGTAAGCCTTGCTCATAACGCGCATGCCCTGTTTCATGCACAATACCCATTAAGCTTTGAACGAACTCCGCTTCGTCGTATCGGGTTGTGATGCGTACGTCTGAAGGCACGCCGCCACAGAATGGGTGAACACTTTCATCTAGTCGGCCGTGTTCAAAATCGAACTGAAGTAACTTCATCACTTCTAAACCTAGTGCTTTCTGTTTCTCGGTCGAATAGATACCAGATGGTGCGTTAAATTGCTCACTCGATTGTTTTTCGATCACTTCGTCAATTAGGCTCGGCAGCCAGGTTTTAATGTCTGCAAACAAGATATCAAGCGAAGCAGAGTTGGTACCCGGTTCATAGATATCAAGCATGGCGTCATAAGGGGTTAGATTGGCCGCATCGGCGCGGATCTGCGCTTCTTCACGAGACAGTTCAACCACTTCACGCCAGTTCTTTTCGAATCCCACCCAATCGTTGTTACTACGTTGGCTACGCCACGCATGCTCACACTTTGAACCCGCTAGAGATTTCGCTTCAACCAGTTTTTCTGGAAGTAGGTTCGCTTGTTGCCATTGGCGTTTAATTTCACGTAGAGACGATTGTTGCTCGCCATTTAGCGCTTCGTTTTCAGCGTCTGCAATCCAATCGCCAAGCTGTGGCTGAGTCATTAATCCGTGAATATGAACCGAGAGTTCGGCCATGGCTTCGCTGCGTGCTTGATTACCCCCCGATGGCATCATTGAAGCTTGATCCCAACCACAAATAGCGGCTAGGTGCTGAAAGCGTGAACATTGTTGAGAATGTTCGACTAGTTTTTTGAATGCGCTCATTTGACGACTCTTGATTTGGTTTCGTTGAATGATCCATAAGGTTGTATCAGTTTAAGGAGCATCGAGATATTTTGTACGTTAAAGCAGAGGTTATTTGACTTTGCCTTATCGGTTATTCTTGCGAGCAGAACATATCGCCTAAACAGCGTAAGACAATGTTATGTCAGTCGTTTACTCGTTGTTAACCCGTATCAATGAACCATTGTGCACAAAATTCGTGAGTTGTATAGCAGATGACAATTGCTGCTTGCGAATTGATTCGATACACGGTATTGATGATAGATTATTGAATAAGAATGACGGTGATATGGATATTTTAAACTTTGAGGCATTTCTAATTGCCATCACTATTTTGACACTGACACCGGGTTTAGATACCGCCTTGGTGATTCGCAATACCAGCCGATCTGGCTTTGCTGACGGTTGTATGACGAGCTTTGGTATTTGCAGCGGCCTTTATGTACATGCCTTTTTCTCTGCTGTAGGTATTTCTGCGCTGCTTACTCAATCAGCTGAACTCTTTCAAGCTGTTAAAATGGTGGGGGCGGTTTATTTGATATGGCTTGGTTTAGGCAGTTTACGAGCGTTGATGAAAAATGGCGGGGGAATGAAGGTCGACGTACAAGTTCACCGAGCATACAGTGCTAAGCGTTCTCTGCGTGAAGGCTTTTTATCTAATGTGCTCAATCCAAAAACGGCGGTTTTCTATTTGGCCTTTTTACCTCAGTTTGTTAATCCAGAAGGTTCACCGTTAGTGCAGTCTATGCTGATGGCGTCGGTACACTTTGTGATTGCGATGGTGTGGCAATGTGGTTTGGCCGGCGCGCTTAACTCGGCGAAAAACTTGCTTAAGAACGCCAGTTTTATGAAATGGATGGAGGGCGTGACCGGTATGGTGCTGGTTGGTTTAGGTGTGACGCTGTTAATGGAAAAGCGGGTATAGAAAGCAAAGGCCATTAAGAGTTACGTTAGACATTTTATAGTGATTAAAAACGTAGAAAGCCCACGGTATTGTGGGCTTTTTGTTGTGTCTTGTATTTAGCTTACGCTTTGACCGCTTCGCTATGATTTGAAGAAGCTAAAGGTTTAAAGAATAGCTTGGTTTCTTCGATGACGACGTGGCGTAGTAAGATAAGCCCAATAAGGTTTGGAATGGCCATTAAGCCATTCACGATATCGGCTATTATCCAGATCACGTCGAGCTTTAAAAAGGCACCAGAAGCGACTAATGCAATGAAGATGATCTTGTAAGGTAATACCGCTTTGGTACCGAGCAAGAACACAACGCAGCGCTCACCATAATAGTTCCAACCTAAAATCGTTGTAAATGCAAAGAAGATTAGGCCGACCGAAACCAACATAGGGCCAAGGGTGTCAGCGTTCAAACCAACAGCGAATGCATGAGTAGTCATTGCTGCGCCAGAAAGGTCCGTTTGCCAAGCGCCCGTTAAGATTAGCGCTAAACCAGTCATCGTACAGATAATGATGGTATCGAAGAAAGTACCTGTCATCGAGATCAGGCCTTGTCTCACACAAGAATCAGTTTTGGCCGCTGCGGCTGCTATCGGCGCACTACCTAGGCCGGATTCGTTCGAGAATACGCCACGAGCGATACCAGATTGAATGGCAAGCATGATGCTAGCGCCAAAGAAACCACCTGTTGCAGCTGTGTTAGTAAACGCAGAGGTTACCACAAGAGTGAGAGCATTGAGTAATTGGTCTGCGTTCAAAACCAAAACACTTAAACATGTAATGATGTACAAGATGGCCATAGTGGGTACCACCTTTCCAGCCACTTTAGCGATAGATTGAATACCACCAATTGTCACCACCGCCACTAATATCGTGAGAACAACCGCTGACATTTCACGCGAGGCACCAAATGAGATTTGAGTTGCATCTAAGATCGCGTTGACTTGTGGGAAGGTGCCAATACCGAAGCAAGCAACTCCTAGCGCAAAGACGGCGAACATGACGGCTAAGATTCGAGAGCCAACGCCGTATTGCAGGTAATACATAGGGCCGCCAACCATTTCGCCATTACTATCGGTTCTGCGGTATTTAACAGCAAGTAGACATTCTGCGTATTTGGTCGCCATCCCAAATACAGCAGCAAGCCACATCCAGAATAGGGCGCCTGGGCCACCCATCTTGATTGCGGTCGCGACACCAACGATGTTACCAGTACCAATAGTCGCAGAGAGTGCTGTACACAAAGCGGCGAAACTCGATACGTCACCCGTACCAGATTTGTCTTTGCGGAACACCATTTTTAGTGCCGTTGGAAGGTGTCTAAATTGAAGTAAGCCTAAGCGAAAAGTAAAGTAGATACCTGTACCCACGAGCAAAATAAGCAGTGGGGGGCCCCAAACGAATTGGTTGATGGTTTGTAGTGTAGCTTGTAGGTGGTTCATAGATTCCCCTTAATAAATTAAAAATTTAAGGAGAAGAGGGAAGGCAGTGCCGATCGCAAGGATCGAGAGCACTACTTAATACATACGGATTTCTGGATAGAATTCTTTTGTTAATTAAGGCTGTTGCTTTCCACTCCTCTGTCCTTTTGCCTGAGAGTTTCACTTAGCGAATCACTTATAGATAAGTAACGGGCACTAAGCTTGCTCCTTCGGCGACCGATTTCTACAACTAAGTAGTACGGTTCTCTCCAGAGGTTCCTCCAACGACAGTCCTCACTTTTCTGGATTTCTCCAGCATAAAGCACCTGAAAGATTTACTTCTTCGGCGGGTCAATCTAACCAAATGTTAAAGTTTGGTTAAAAACCACTCTCCTGCAGTCTTCATCGGAACAATTACCCAAATAACTAGGTAATCTGCAAGCGTATCCTAGATCATATAAAATGTGATGTCAGCTATAAAATGTCTGTTTGCGTAAATCTTGTTCAACTAAATGATCAAACAACGAGTCTCTGACGTAACTTGTTTATTTAAATGGTATAAAATAAAGAAACAAGGAGGAGTTATGACTCGATTAATCGCGATTGTTTTTTTATTGGCTTTGGCATTTGTACTGTTTCGTTACCGGACAAACGAAAAATTGCAAAAATGGGTAGTGATAGTGATTGTGAGTAGTTTCCTTTTGTATACTGCCAGCCTGATGATTTTGGAGTTAACTCGTTAAATCTATAAGTAGATAGAATGAGTGAACCAAGCTTAAGCGTTTCTAACTTAAGCAATAGGTTAAACGTAGCTTCTAGAATTAGTGACCGTGTAACGTTAGATGAATTTTTTGGGGAGTACCCGCAGTGAACCAGCAATCTGAACAAAGTGAACAAGATGATGTGGTTGTTATTGAAGAACGTGATAAGCGCAGTCAGCTCTATATTGGTATTGCTGCGGTTATAGGTTTGGCGTTAGGCGGTTTAATCGGTTCTACAGTCACGGCTTCGAAGTGGGAGTCGACTTATCAGGTACTCGAAACACGGTATCAAGAGTTAAGTGACAGCAAAACACAATTGGTGTCATCAGTTGAAGCGAAAGTGGCGAATGTTGATACTGAAATTGATGGGAAAGTAGAAGCTGCATTATTGCAGCAAACAGAAAAGCATCAAAAAGAGCTCCAAGATCTCGCTAAACAGTCTGCGGTATTAGAGAAAGTGAACTTGTCGCTAGAGCAGCAACTCAATGAACAAAAGCAAACGTTAGAAAAAACCGATCAAGACAATAAGAAACTGAAACGTCAAGTTGACATGCAGTCCACATTGTTTGAGCGCTCACGTGAGCTTTTCCAAAAAGAATTCCAGATATCTCAAGAACTTGAAAAACTTAAAAAAGAAAGAGATGAGCTTGATAAAAAGCTGGGTTCATTGAAAACGGCGTGTGATGTTTTCTTAGATGGCACGTCATGGGATTCGAAATCTGACGCTTGTGAAAAGCAAGATAACGCAAACTCTCGACTGAGTGATATCAGGCAAATGATTGAGGTTCACAACATGGATCTCAAACAAATCAAAGCGCTTGAGGAAGAGATGGGTTTATGATCTGAGAGCCTTCCAACCTTAAGTTAGTGTGACCATCAACAGCCCAACGCCCACATTACACACGGTGATGTGGGCGTTTTGCGTTGTATCGGGATCGTAGGAGCGGTGCTTTTTATTATTTGGCTATTGGGGTCTTTTCATTGTTTACTTCGATATTTATGAATAGTTACGTATCACCATAACCATATGTTACTGGTGGTCGATTAAATGATTTCGCATACATTATTTAGGCATCGAAACGGTTAGCCATAATACTGGTGATTGAAGTAAAAAAATCCCCACAAGCATGGCCAGTAGGGATTTTAGATATGTTGCAGACTGTTCTCGCTTTCTCAAGCAAAGGGGATTTCAAAATTTTTAGAACAGTAAAGACTGTCAATCAGTGATTGATGAGACGCCTATTTCTCGTAAGTTTTGATTTCACCTGATTTAACACGAGCAACAAATGATTGCAGTTCTTTTTTCACCACAGGCATTAAGAAGTAAAGACCAAGAATGTTGAAGATAGACATTGCAAAGATAGCGGCATCAGAGAAGTCGATTACCGCGCCGAATTGAATCGTCGCACCGATAACAACAAACACACAGAACATCAGTTTGAAAATCAGTTCCGTTGTTTTGCCTTCACCAAATAGGTAAGTCCAAGCCTTAAGCCCATAGTATGACCAAGAGATCATGGTAGAAAATGCAAACATGATGACGGCGAGAGCGAGTGTGTATTTAAACACTTCTGCCGTTGCAGTAAAGGAGGCGGCAGTCAGCGTCACACCGGTTAAACCAGAACCATCGAACGGACCTACGTTTAAGCCAGCAATAGTGATAACCAGTGCGGTCATGGTACAAATGATCACCGTATCAACAAACGGTTCTAATAGTGATACGAGACCTTCGGTGATTGGCTCTTTTGTTTTAACCGCTGAGTGAGCGATTGCCGCTGAACCAACTCCCGCTTCGTTTGAGAATGTTGCACGTTTCAGACCTTGAATTAACGCACCAATAAACCCGCCAACAACCCCTTCACCAGTAAATGCACCGGTAAAGATTGCGTTGAATGCAGGACCAACTTGATCAAGGTTAGAACCGATCACAATAAGCGCCATACCGATATACAGAGCAGCCATCCAAGGAACCACTTTTTCCGTTACCGATGCTATCGAAGGCATACCACCAACAATCACCGAAAACACTAAGCTTGCGAGCACAAGTCCAGTGAGAACACCGTATTCACTAGGGACATCAAATGCGTAAGTTAACATGGCGTGTGCTTGGTTCGCTTGGAACATGTTACCGCCACCCAATGCGCCTAAAATACACATCAGTGCGAAACCAATCGCGAGCACTTTGCCCAGTCCACCTAAACCTCTTTCACCAAGCCCTTGGCTTAGGTAGTACATTGGACCGCCTGAAACCACACCGGAAGGTAGGATAGTTCGGTATTTTACACCTAAGGTACACTCACAGAACTTAGAAGCCATACCCAGAAGGCCACACAAGATCATCCAGAATGTCGCGCCAGGACCACCAATCGCAAGTGCAGCCCCCACACCGGCAATGTTACCAAGCCCGACCGTGCCAGAAAGTGCGGTTGTTAACGCTTGAAAGTGAGAAACTTCGCCATCTTCTTTCGAGTTAGGGTCGGTATACTTACCTTTGATAATGTCTATCGCCATGCCGACACGTTTAAATTGAACAAAGCCAAAATAAAGTGTGAAGATAATAGCAGCGAGCAAGAGCCAACCAACAATGATTGGGAAGTTTGCTTCGCCAATCGGTACACTCTTAAATATCAGCCCAACGAACCAACCTGTGTATTCGTTGAAAAATCCATCAACATTTTGACTTAAGTTACTGATAGATTGGTTAAATGATCCTTCTTCTGCAAATGCACTGGAACTAAACAATAATATAAACCCAAAAAATAATTCACGTATGTTTTTCATGGTTTTCCCTGTCTTTTTAATAAATTATGTTTGTTGCTGTTGTGTTTTTTTTCTCATTAATTTGTATATATCGGTGGTTTATCTACTTCATTTGACCGCAACATAAACGGCTGTAGCTAGGTCGAAAAACGAAACAAATATAACTACGGGTGTTGCTTTATATGGATATCCTTTTGGTATGTACGTCAATAAGGCTATGGCGCTCGGGCTAACAAATCCCACGGACAATCCTATAGATAAAAATAATGCCAACAAAGAAATTTTTACAATAATTTTACAATTGTTCGGGTTTTGTCATATTTGGGAATAAGCTGATGTCTTTTGAGTTGGAAAAGGCATATGCAGTTGTGGTTATAGAGGCGAGCCTAGGAGGGGAAGGGTGATGGGTTATCGGCAGGTTGCTGAGCTGAATATTCGATATGTTTTGGCGGAGTATAACCACATGAAGGCTGAGGATGTATTCAGCTTTGAGGATATCAAAAAAGCCCTTTATCAGAGCTTTTTTGATGATTTCAGCGTACGGAACGTCTAATACTTAGAACTTAGAACTTAGAACTTAGAACTTAGAACTTAGAACTAAGGGCGTGATGTTTGCTGCCATGACTATTGCCAACCGTTCCTTTCGTTGATTTTTGGTAGAGTTTAAGTGCCAATAACGCCCCCCAAAAAGCGACTTGCCCCCATAGCAATGTCCACTGAGAGGCCACATCTTGCCAAGACGCTCCCATCTGATTGAGCGCCAAAAAACCTTGAATTGCGGGTGTACTTGGAAACAGTTGTGATAACAAGATTAACCATTCAGGCATCATTTCAACGGGCCAGATAAAGCCAGATGAGAAAATGAGCGGCATCGAACTGATTAACACCACAACCGTAACTAACTCTCTTCTTGGTACTAGCTCACCGATACAAATCCCAATCAAGCAGCTCGATAATAAGAAGGGCAGCAGTAACGTTAAAATCTGTGTTGTTGAAGCGAGTAAATTAATCCCATACATCGAGAAGCTTGCGCCGAAGTAATACATGGATAAAAAATAATAGATGCCGACTAAGGTACAACAACGAGCTAGCATCAGTTTTGTGGGAGAGGTTTTACTCCAATAACCAAACGTTGATTGAGCGTTTTGTGTGGCGCCAACTAAACCTGATGCCATGGCTAGAGTTTGTTGCAGGATCAACACGAATACCGCAGGAACGACGTAATCGATGTAGCCCATGCGACTATTAAACGTTGGTTTCAGGTTCAAGCTGAATGCACTGTAGCCTTTCGCTGCCGACTCTAAAGGCACACCTTCGACTAACAAATGACTGACCTTAATTTGTGCTGCTAAGGTGCCACCTGCCTTGGCAAGCCCTTCAACGATGGTCCCGTAGACTAAGAAGTAAGAAGCATCACCAGCGTAAGAAAGTGTCGGACTTTTGCCTAGCAGCAAGTCTTTATAGAAATCTTTAGGGATGACGATGAATCCACCAATCTCTTGGTTAAGAACCGCTTGCTTGGCGTCCTCAATGGTTGAATCTCGACGTACCAAGTCGATCTGAGAGGTGGCATCTACCATTCGCTCTAACTGGTAGCTGCTTTTACTTTTGTCCAAGTTCACCACCGACGCTTTCAATTGTTTAGGCACTTGATTTGCGTAGGGCAGTGGGTATAAGAATGAATAGAAGAGCACGCCGCCAAACACCGTTAGAAGCACAACAGGATTGCGAAGAACCGCGAACAGTTCTTGTTTTAGCAGTTGAGTAAAGCTCACTGTTTGGCTCCTTGTGGTGTTGGTTGTTCAGGCTGTGGTAATCGTGCTAAGTGCTTCTTGATCAACAATATAACCATGAAAGCCGGAACGGCATACCACAACATAGAAGTGAGGCTGATGAGTGATTGTGCTGCACTTACACCATAGCTCGATTGCGCGGTCTGGACTTCGATATAGTGACTGACAGGTAATAAGCTTCGCCAAATCTGAGCGGCTGTGTTCATGTCTGATACCGGGAAGGTTATCCCCATAAACGCAAAACTTGGGGCGGTGAAGGCACCTGCAAAACTCATGGCTCTTGCTGGATCAAGCGTCAAGAAGAAAAACAAACACCCCATGATGATACAACTGATAACGGTGAATAGTTGGGCAACGGTTAATGCCATAAAACTCCCATTGAATGGCCAGTCGAGTAGGCGATAGAACCAGAAGCTAAACGCAATACCGAACATCAAAAATAGCGCAACATAAGGCGCTAATGTTGATACTAACGACTTCATTGGAGAGTTTGATAACCACGCTTTAAGCCCGCGAGCTCGAACGTTTGCAGTTAAAACCAATATTGTGCCAACGACGATCATGATCTGCCAGAGTGCTGGAATCACAGCAGATACCAAGAACTGCGCGTAACTGGTGTTCTTGTTAAACAGTGGTGTGATTTGGCTTTGTATGGTAACCGCTTGCCCTAATGCGGATTGGATCGTGGTATTACCGTGTGAAAGCTGTTTAATCACTTCAACTTGTGCATTGAACGTGCCTTGGGCGTGTAACAAGGCGGAGTTCACCAGTTTCCCGATCAGGATAAATTGGCTGTTGTAGAACACAGAGACTTGTGGATTTAAACCTAAGTAGATATCTCGGTCAAAGTGCTTAGGGATGACAACATAGCCATAGATATTACGCTCAATCATCGCCTTTGCGGCTTCACTTGCAGAGCTGTATCTCTGTGTCACTTGCAGCGTTGGTGACGCATCAACAAGGCGTGTGAACTGTTGTGAAATTTGACTGTGTTCAAGATCTACCACCGCAATCGGTAAATCGCGAGCGATGCCTTGTGAAAAAATCAGCCAAATACTCGCTGCAAGAAGTAAAGGGACCCAAGTTAAGCACGATAACAACCACTTGTCTTTGCGGACAATCGCCCATTGTCTGAGTAAGGCACTGGTTACGTTGCGGCGATCTTGTGTGTGAGAGTTAGTCGACATAACTCACCTAAAGCTCAACCACAAGGCTCATACCCATTCGTAATGTCTCGTCGGTATCAATAGGGCGAGCTTCTACTTCAAACGTGCGTAAATCAAAACCTTGAGCGGCATCTGTTGAACGCCAAGTGGCAAAATTACCCATTACAGCAATATGAGTCACTGCAAAGGTCAGCGATTTGTCTAGTGCAGGAAGGTAAGCCTCAAACTGAGTGCCTTTCTTGAAGTGTTTCAACATGTCTTCGCGAACATTGAGCACAGCCCACGCATCGTTGGTGTCAATAACAGTAACCACAGGGAATCCTTGTGGTGCGAGCTCACCGCTGCTTAATAGTACTTGAGAAACTTCACCATTAAACCAACTGTGGATCTGTGTGTCTTTTGCATAAGCTTCAACTTCCGCTACTGCGCCGGCTGCCATGCGTGCTTTTTGAGTCGCCGCCACTTTGGTTTCATCGCGAGCACCTTCTTGTGCTAATTGGTACATTTGGAAGGCGGCACTTTCTGTGTATTTCGCCGCTTGCCATTGTGTTTTGGCCTCGTCACGTTTCTGTTCTGCAACGACGCCATCGTTATAGAGGTTATTCACGCGTTGGTAGGTTTTATTCATTAGGTTGGCGGCAGCTTTGGCTTTTAACCATTGATCTTTAGCGGCTTGGATTTGCTGAGTACGAGCGCCATTCTCAGCTTGTTTTGCCAATGCTCCCGCGGCTTTTTGCCCCGCCTTTGCTTGTTCTAGTTTTGCATCAATTTCAGGGCTAAGAAGAGAGAAGATCAATTCGCCTTTTTCTACAGAATCTCCCTTACGTACAAATACTTGGTCTATTCGTCCGGGAACTTTTGAAGAGATAGTGTATTGCTGAGCGTCGATCTGGCCTTGTAATTTAATCGGTTGCGGCTGATATGCTTGGTAAAAACTGTAGCCGACCCAGCCAATAATGCCGATACCAACTAAAGATAGAAGAAGGGGCTTAATAGGTTTCATGGATTATCCTTTTGACTGGCTATCAGTGTCTGCTTTTGTATCGAAATCAGACGAAACGGAAGACGTTAAGTAACTTGAGTAAGCATTCATTTCGCTGGTGAGCGCTAAAAGCTTGTTGAGAGAGATTAGGTATTTGAACTGCGCAGCAGACTGTTGTGTTTTAATGCTCGCAAGGTAGAGTTCAGCATCAACCACTTCTAACGAGTTAGAAAGCCCTTGAGTGAATGCTTTTTTACGAAGCGATAGGTTCTCTTGGGCCAAAGAGAGACTCGAGTTAAGGCCTTGAACCTCTTCAATCGCTTGCTTGGCTTCAAGGTAAGTCTTTTGGACCAATAAAGTGAGATCTTGCTTCGCTTGCGACTTAAGGAACTTAACTTGTGAAACTGCACTATGAGCGGCGGCGACCTTGCCAGTACGGCCAGATGTATCAAGCAGCGGTATATTGACACCGATACCAACCAACCAATCGGGTTTCATTTGGCTGGCTAAAGAGTCATCTTCATAGAGGCTGTAATCACCGTAAAGGTACACCTCTGGGTAGTATTTTCCTTTCTCGGCTTTAATTAAGCTGCTGGCTTGTTTCTCTTTTGCATCAAGGATCTTAAGGCCGGGGTAGGTCATGAGGGTTTGATCAATGAACACATCCATATCGGGTAGGTTCTTGTTGATAAACAAATGTTCAGCAGGCTCAACACGTTGGCTTTGACCAAGTATTTGGGTCAAAGCGAGTTGAGCAATTTTAAGGTCATTCTCCGCTTTCCTGTGTTCGACAATGGCTTTATCGAGGGATGCTTCGGCTTGCAGGCGTTCTACTCGTGCGATTTGCCCTTGTTGTTCAAGCTTGATGGCAAAATCACGGTGCTGAGTTAAGCCTGTTTCAACCGCTTGACGTGTTTTCACGACGTCTTCCGCTAAAATCACGGAGAAGTAATATTTACTTAAGTCTTCGTAGCGAGCTTGCTTCTCCATCAGAAATTGGCTTTGCGCTTCTTCGCTTTTACCTTCTGCGGCATTTTGCGCAGCGCTAATGCGACCACCAGTAAAGATAGGCCACACCGCGCGAATGGAAGAGCTAAAGATATCTTGTTCGGTAATGGTCGAGGTCACACCGCCAAGTAAGCCTGCAAATGCTGGTGGTATTGGAAATAGCAGTCCACTCAGGCTGTCACTAAACTGTTCACCATTGATGGTCACATCATCATCAAGGTGCGTGTAGTTTGCCCCTAAAGTGATCGAAGGGAGGTTAAGGCTATTTGTTGATTTCTGAAGGTGTTGATAACGTTCAACATTGGCTTGTTGAGCTGCAAGTGAGTTGTTGTTTTTTTGTAATATTTGCCACGCTTCAGAAAAAGTGATCGGGGCTGCATAGCCTGGCGAACTCATGACGCTGAGAAGCATGCTGGTGAGCGCAAAGTGTCGGAATTTTGGTTTGATCATCTGCATTAAATACCAATTAGAGTATTAACTCTAATGTTAACAGGGCAACAGTCATTTGTCTTGATTAGATTGTCTCACACTTGGAGGAAGTCTCATAACTCGTTAATCAAGTGTAAATAAGAGTGAGTGATGCGGCTTCAAAGACAAATGAAACTTAAAAAGCACGCAGAAGCGTGCTCTATAAGTTCAGTATAGAAATGTTTTACAAAATGAATCAAGAGGCTTACTTAAAGCTAGGACAATGGTGATCGGCGCGCCACACCAATTGTCTTGAACCTTGCATCGTTTGTAATAAATCTCTTCCTGACATTTGTGGAAATGCTAGCAATACCTTGAGATCAAGAGGGGAGGTGCCTTCTCTCTCATAAGCTCTTACGTGAGTAAAAGTCGAGTGTAAGTGGTTGAACAGCATCGTCTTAGTAAGACAAATTCCAAAGTTATCGCGTTTCATTGTCTGGTTTCCTTTTCAACAATGTTGATACGTTATGTTTTTTATCCTGTTTCTATTGGACGTCGCTACTGATCGACATTTATTACCCATCAATATTCTATTATTGGGTACAGCCTTGATCAGGCGCCTCTGAGTTGTCAGCTAGCCTATTTTGTAAATTAGGGATGTGTCATGAGGTTGGATAGTAAACCTGTTTATTCAACATTCGTCGCGGCTAGCGTGCAACTTTTAGGTATCGAAGCGTCCAGTGAGTAAAATTGTGTTTCTTTTTTGTTAATTTAAATTTCTATTTAAAGCGCAGTCTGAAAATCATGACTTCTGGCTTTACAGTAAGAAATTTCTTCATATGCAACCATTATAATTGTATTTATTTTAAACAATCTAAAAACACCTAAAACCTGAGTGATCTAGCTCAATATTTACTCGTTTATTTTGGTTTTTTAAGTTAACTCGTTCTAAAAGTGAACGGTTGATTTGTCTGAACAGCGTATAAGAGTCATCAATTAGCCATTTGCTCAATTATTTAGTTGAGTCACAGTCACAAATTCGCGTACCAAGAAAACCCCTGCAGTTAACTTGCTGTTAACATTGTTCGTCTAGCATGAGGGGCGATGGATTCTAATAATGTGCTCTATGTTCTATCTGAAGAAACTCAGTAAATTTCGTAACAGTAAGACGCGATTTGGAGTGGTTGATGACAACGGGTGAATTAGCGGGTTTCATTTTCGGTATCCTTTCTCTCTGTTCACTCCATCGACCAGATGCCATTCTATTTTTATGACGAAGCTTACCAGTGCTTGTTTCGTACCCCCTCTGACTTTTTTAACTTTACAATGGCTATAATTTGTTCGCAGCAAGTTAATATTTAATCGATTGCTTCTACATAGGTTGATGTAAATCAAATAGTCATAGACAATACGGTCCTGAATAGAGGTGATAGTTTTCACCCTCGTTTACCAAACGCATTCTCAAATTTAATAGGCGCTTACTATTGATGTAATAGTTAAGACCTATTATCTATTTTCGTATGTCGCTGATACCTTTGGCGAATACTAAAAACCTTGTTTTTATAGGAAAGATGATGGTAATACCTGAAAACAGCAGCATCGTTATTTTTGGTGCGTCGGGAGATCTAACTTACCGCAAGTTAATTCCTGCTCTATACCACTTGTATGCTAGCAATCAACTACCAGAATCCTTTGCGATTCTTGGAGTGAGCCGTACTGAGTACAGCGATGAGTCTTACCGTGAGAAGCTGAAGAAGTCTCTTCTGGAAATGGAAAAAACTGAACCTGAGACGCTGAATGCATTCATTGAACATCTGCATTACCAAGCGATCAACACTTCAGATGTAGACGACTATGCTCGTTTAGCACAACGTCTAGACAAGCTTGAGCAAGACTACCAATTCGAAAACCATAACACTCTGTTCTACTTGGCAACCCCGCCAAGCCTATACGGTGTGATTCCAGCAAACCTTGCTGCGCATGGCCTTAACGATGAATCGAACGGCTGGCGTCGTCTGATCATCGAGAAGCCATTTGGTTACGACTTAGCATCAGCTCAAGCGTTGGATGAAGAGATCCATCATCACTTCCAAGAACACCAGATCTACCGTATCGACCATTACCTTGGTAAAGAGACGGTTCAAAACCTTCTAGTGCTTCGTTTCTCAAACGCGATGTTTGAACCACTGTGGAACCGTAACTTCATTGATTACGTTGAAATCACAGGTGCTGAGTTCCTTGGCGTTGAAGAGCGTGGCGGATACTACGACGGTTCTGGCGCAGTTCGCGACATGTTCCAAAACCACCTGCTACAAGTGTTAGCAATGGTGGGTATGGAGCCGCCTGCACAAATTAACGCGGATTCTATTCGTGATGAAGTGGTTAAAGTGCTTCAGTGTCTGAAACCATTAGAAGAAGATGATCTACGTAAAGACTTAGTATTAGGTCAGTACACAGCATCAGATGTTCGTGGTCAGCACCTACTCGGTTACCGTGAAGAGCATGGTGTAGCGGATGATTCTCGTACCGAGACTTACATCGGCTTGAAAGCGCACATCAATAACTGGCGTTGGAATGGTGTTCCTTTCTACGTACGTACGGGTAAACGCTTACCAACACGTGTGACTGAAATCGTGATTCACTTTAAGAACACACCACACCCAGTATTTGGTCAAGATGCACCAGAGAACAAGCTGATTATCCGTATCCAACCAGATGAAGGTATTCAGATGAGCTTTGGTTTGAAAGAGCCAGGCGCAGGCTTCAAAGCAAAAGAAGTGAAAATGAACTTCTCTTACTCTGATTTGCCTGAAACTCAGATGCTGACGGCTTATGAGCGTCTTCTTCTTGATGCACTGAACGGTGATGCAACGCTGTTTGCACGTACCGATGCGGTAGAAGCCTGTTGGAAGTACGTTCAACCAATCTTAGACGTCAAGCAAGATCCTCAAGCACTGTTTGGCTATGCTTGTGGTACTTGGGGCCCACAGGAAGCGGATGAACTTCTGCAACGTGATGGCCGCGCATGGCGTTTCCCATGCAAAAACTTAACAGATACGGATTACTGCGAACTATGATCAATCACAAGATCTTTGCAACGCCTGAACTGGTTGTTGAAAACCTAGCAAATGAAATGAAAGCATACAGCGAGCAGGGCAAACCTGTTCACATTTCACTGTCTGGTGGCAGCACGCCAAAAATGCTTTTCAAGCTTTTAGCACAGGCGCCTTACGCCGAAGGTATTCAATGGAATAACCTTCACTTCTGGTGGGGCGACGAACGTTGCGTTGCACCAGACGACGCTGAAAGTAACTTCGGTGAAGCGAATGCATTCTTATTTTCGAAACTAAAAGAGTTTACTCAAGTAAACCTTCCTGCTGAAAACATCCACCGCATCCGTGGTGAAGATGAACCAAAAGCAGAAGCAGAGCGTTTCGCAAAAGAGATGGCAGACGTAATCCCAACAGAAAACGGCACGCCTGTATTCGATTGGATTCTGCTTGGTGTTGGCGCAGACGGCCACACAGCTTCACTATTCCCGGGTGCAACCAACTACCAAGATGAGAACCTATCGGTATTAGCTTCTCACCCTGAGTCTCGTCAAATCCGTGTTTCTAAAACAGCGAAAGTTTTAGAAGCAGCAAAACGAATCAGCTACCTAGTACTGGGTGCAGGTAAAGTTGAGATCGTTAAAGAAATTCATACAACTCCTGCTTCAGAACTGCCTTACCCGGCAGCGAAAATCCAGTCTCAAACTGGCGAAACAGAGTGGTTCCTAGATTCAAATGCAGCAAGTGCTATCGCATAAGTGCGAATAGCCGCAAGGAGATAAAATAATGAAAGGTGATATCGGTGTAATTGGCCTAGCAGTAATGGGTCAAAACCTTATCCTAAATATGAACGACCACGGCTTCAAAGTTGTGGCTCATAACCGTACTGCTGCTAAAGTAGACGAGTTCCTAGAAGGCCCAGCTAAAGGGACTAACATTGTTGGTGCTTACTCTCTAGAAGATCTGGTTGAGAAACTAGAAGCGCCACGTAAAGTGATGCTTATGGTTCGTGCTGGTGACGTTGTAGACACGTTCATCGAAAACCTAATCCCGCTTCTAGACGAAGGCGACATCATCATTGATGGAGGTAACACTAACTACCCAGACACTAACCGTCGTGTAGCGCATTGTCGTGAGAAAGGCATCCACTTCATCGGTACTGGTGTATCTGGTGGTGAAGAAGGTGCTCGTTTCGGTCCTTCAATCATGCCAGGCGGGGCGGCTGAAGCTTGGGAAGCGGTTAAGCCAATCTTCCAAGGTATCTCTGCAAAAACTGACGCGGGTGAGCCTTGTTGTGACTGGGTTGGTAACGACGGTGCTGGTCACTTCGTTAAGATGGTACACAACGGTATCGAATACGGTGACATGCAGCTTATCACTGAAGCATACCAGTTCATGAAAGATGGCCTAGGTATGTCTGCTGACGAGATGCAAGCGGTATTCGCTGACTGGAACAAGACTGAGCTAGACAGCTACCTAGTTGAAATCACGGCTGACATCCTTGGCTACAAAGATGAAGACGGCGAAGCGCTCGTTGAGAAGATCCTAGACACGGCAGGACAAAAAGGTACGGGTAAGTGGACGGGTATCAACGCACTAGACCTAGGTATCCCACTGACTCTAATCTCTGAGTCTGTATTCTCTCGTTGCCTGTCTGCTCTTAAAGACCAACGTGTTGAAGCTGAAGCTTTGTTTGAGAAGATAATCACTCCAGTTGAAGGTGACAAGCAAGAGTGGGTTGATGCACTACGTCAAGCTCTACTGGCTTCTAAGATCATCTCTTACGCTCAAGGTTTCATGCTAATGCGTGAAGCGTCGAACGAAAACGGCTGGGACCTAAACTACGGTAACGTAGCGCTAATGTGGCGTGGTGGTTGTATCATCCGCAGCGCATTCCTAGGCAACATCCGTGATGCGTACGAAGCAAACCCAGACATCGCGTTCCTAGGTTCTGACGAGTACTTCAAAAACATCCTACAAGGCAGCCTAGTGGCATGGCGTAAAGTAGCAGCGAAATCTCTAGAGTCTGGTATCCCAATGCCATGTACGATTTCTGCGCTATCTTTCCTAGACGGTTACACAACTGCACGTCTACCCGCGAACCTGCTTCAAGCTCAGCGTGACTACTTCGGTGCTCACACTTACGAGCGTACAGACCGTCCACGTGGTGAATTCTTCCACACAAACTGGACGGGTACAGGCGGCGACACAGCGTCTACTACTTACGACGTGTAATCGTTAGTTAGAATCCGTTGAGAGCACATTTGTTCTTTCAGCTATAAACTCGAAAACAAAAGGATGCCGATTGGCATCCTTTTTTGTTAGCTCTGCAAGAGAGTGATGTAAATCAAATTTAATACAACCCGTTACGCGAATGCAGCTTGTGGACTTTGTACATCTCGGTACTGCTCTCGTATCGACATGAAGTCATCTAGGTTTTGTTTTAACGCCTCGACACATTCTGGGTCGAACATCGAACCGTTGTGCGTTTCAATGTATCTCATCACCTCATCAGGTGACCAGGCTCGTTTGTACACTCGCTTACTGATTAGAGCATCGAACACATCAGCCAGCGTTACGATTCGTGCTTCTAGCGGTATTTCAGTTTTGCTTAAACCATCGGGCAGCCCTTTACCATCAAAACGTTCGTGGTGATGACGCACGATATTCTTAATGAATTGTGCTTCCTCACAACACAGTGAGTTGTCGTGAAATAGGGAGAGTACATCGTTGATCATCTCTTCACCATATAAAGTGTGATTGTTCATGATGGCTCGCTCTTCTGCAGTGAAGCGACCTGTGCTGAACAAAATCTTGTCTGGAATTCGGTACTTTCCTATGTCATGAAAAGGTGCGTATAAGCGAATCCGATGGATGAATTGAGGGGAGATTTCATTGTTGCTGTGAGACATCGTCCGGGCCAGTTGCTCGCTGTATTTACCCATACGAATCAAGTGCTCTTTGGTTTCAGGGTCACGTGCATGACCAATGTTCAGCGCTATGGTTAATGAACATTGAAAGTGACGCTGTCGTTCGATTAATTGAATAAATAGGGTTGAAACCAGCTGAGCTAAGTAAGCAATATCACATAAAACCAATTGATTAGAAAAGAATTCGGTAGACGATGCATTGATAAAAACAAACCCAAAATTCTTATTTTGGTAGTGGATAGGTGCTGTATAACTGCTCTTGTGACCAAGTTCCAACAAGCCCAATATTGGTTTTGTTGGTGGTAGTGAATTAAGGTCATTCACAATTCGATTTTCTAAAGATTCTGCGATTCGAGATAACGAGCATGTAGCTTTAAGGTTTTGTTCTGTATAGGTATTTTTTATTTTATCGGAAAGGGTATCCGCAACGAAATAATTTGAAACTTTACTCTCATGGCAGAGTACGACCGAAAGTCGAGATAGGCTGGGGTGATACTCACAAGCGAGTCGGAAAAGATCATCTACGATGTCAATAATGTCTTTATCTTGAGCGGCGACTCTATTGAGTTGAGAATGGTCAAACATCTTGTATCCTTTATTTTTATTATTGTTTGCTCGTGTTATTTTTTTGTGTCGGTATCAATTGAAAAGTAGCATAGCGTACTGATAAAATGGAAATGTCATCACTAGGTAAATAGTTATTTAATAACACAATTATCACTTTTGTGAACGTTACCTTCTTTCGTTGAATAAACTGAAGAATCGACTGGCTAAAAGGGCAAGATTTCATGACCATTTTGCAATTAAATGAAAAGATAAATAGGATAACTCACATGCTTTATGCCATCATAAAGGCATAAATAAGGGCAATGGATGAAATGCCCAAGTGATTGAGCTAGAAATGGTCAGTGATGATGGTGTTCTAGAGTAAATTCAAGGCCTTTAGTTGCCTTGAAAAAGGTAATGTTATGACTGAAGAAGAAAGAATCGAACTACAACAAAATAACCCGCTACACGGCTTAAAGCTTGAAACCATGATCACTGAATTAGTGGATCATTATGGTTGGGAAATTTTAGATGCGGCAATGCGTATGAACTGCTTTAACACTAAACCTACAGTGGCCAGTGCAGTTAAATACCTGAAGAAAACCGAATGGGCTCGTGAGAAGGTTGAAAACTTCTACCTTTACCGTTTCAAGCGCATGCCTAAAGCATCGGACATTGAATACCAGATGCCGCCGCGTTCACGTACATTCCGCCACGGGCTAGAGCCACGTGAGCCAATGGAATTAACGGTTGAGTCTATCCACGCTTCTCAAGCTAAAGCGGCATCTGCATTCAAAGAGCGCCGCGGCGGCAACGGTCGAAACTTTCGTCGTTAAAAAATAATGGCGTCGCATAATTAATACGCCTAATTAGACAAGCGAAAAACACAAAAGGAGCCTATGAGCTCCTTTTTTAATTTGTTCGATTTAAGCTGTAAATGGCTAAGCTTCGCGGTTGTTTCTTTGATTCTTCCAAAGATCGGTGAGATAAACGATCGCACTGACCAGTAAGAATAGCGCTGACACAGAAAACAGAGCGGGCATTTTTAGGATCCACGCGAACGTGGCAGCAAGAAAAGCGACAAAGCAAATGAGTCGACTTGATGACATGACATGACCGAGTTTAGTGTTCATAACGCCTCCTAATGAAGTCTCATTTTCGACAGGAGAATTATCCCATCTTTGGCCAAGTAAAGACTAAAAAACAGTCTAAATTGTTATCAAATTTGCTAATTGAAGGACTCGTCTCACATATTTTGGTCTGGCTGTTTTATAAGCAATAAAATAGCGAAATAGGTATGAGTGAGGGTGTCGTCTTTTTGCTTTATCTTTCCTGTTGCAAGCCTTGTTACACCGAATGTCTAGTGAACATAAAACCTAGTTGGTATAGAAAAAGTAAGCGGTTAATCTGCCCCAATGATCGTCTGCGACCCTATCGGTCAAATGACTTGTAAACCAGGTGTATCCATATATGACGGATGGTGTGGGACATAGGAACAAGGGCGATAGAACCTGAAGGGTTATTTACTGCTCCCCGCCTTCGCGGGGAGGGTGGGGCTCTTAATCTACGTTTTTCACATCAATGCTTGGTGTATATTCATGCATTGAGTCAAACTGTAGGTATTGATATAGGTCGTTGCTGAGTGACTCTTTAGTAAACTCAAAGTACTCTTCCACGGTTGGGAAGCGGCCCATAATTGATACCACGGTCGCTAACTCTGCCGATGCAAGGTATACATTTGCACCTTGACCAAGGCGGTTAGGGAAGTTTCGGGTTGAAGTCGATACTGCGGTGCAGCCAGTTGCAACACGTGCTTGGTTACCCATGCATAGTGAGCAGCCAGGGATTTCAATCTGTGCCCCTGCGCGAGCATAGCTTGATTTTATACCTTCTTCAGTTAGCTTACGGTCGTCCATTTTGGTTGGTGGAGCAAGCCATAATTTTGCTTTAGTTCGCTCGCTGGCAAATTTATCTAAGATAGCCGAGCTGGCGCGGAAGTGACCGATATTGGTCATGCACGAGCCGATAAAGGCTTCATCTACGTCGGTACCCGCAACATCGCTTAGTCGTGCGGCTTTGTCGGGGTCGTTTGGACAACATACTACTGGTTCAGTGATTTCGGCTAAATCGATTTCAATAACTTCAGCATATTGTGCGTCTGCATCCGCTTGTAGTAGAGATGGTTTTGCTAACCATGCTTGAATGTCTTGTACACGTCCCGCTAGCGTTTCCGCATGACCATAGCCTTCACGGATCATCCACTCCAGCATTGCCACATTAGATTTCGCGTGAGTGATTACCTTCTCGATGTTTAGCTTGATAGTACAAGCTGCGGCTGAACGCTCGGCACTGGCATCGGTTAGTTCAAAGGCTTGGTCAACGGTTAGGTGATCCAATCCTTCAATTTCAATGATGCGGCCATTAAATACGTTTTTCTTGTTTGACGAATCGGTATTGAGTAGGCCAAGTTCAATGGCTTTTAGTGGAATCGAATGCACAAGATCGCGCAGTGTAATACCTGGCTGCATTTTACCTTTAAAGCGTACTAATACTGATTCAGGCATAGTCAAAGGCATAGTGCCGGTTGCTGCCGCGTAGGCGACAAGACCAGAGCCTGCTGGGAACGAAATGCCTACTGGGAATCGAGTATGAGAGTCGCCACCTGTACCAACGGTATCCGGTACTAACATACGGTTTAACCAAGAGTGAATTACACCGTCGCCCGGACGAAGTGCTACGCCGCGGCGGCTTTCAAAAAACTCCGGCAGGTTTTGGTGTAGTGCGACATCCACAGGTTTTGGATATGCAGCGGTATGACAGAAGGACTGCATAACTAGCGGTGCAGAGAATGACAGACATGCCAGATCTTTTATCTCATCGCGAGTCATACCGCCTGTAGTATCTTGCGAGCCTACCGTTGTGGTTTTGGGTTCACAGAATTGGTCAGGAAGAACGCCTTCAACACCACATGCTTTACCTACCATTTTTTGCGCTAGGGTATAGCCATGGCTAGGTGCTGTCGCTGTTTCATCAAGGAAGATCTCTAATTGAGGTTTACCCAAATATTCACGCGCGGTCTGAGTAATACGGCGTCCGATAAGGTAAGGAATTCGGCCGCCCGCCCGAACCTCGTTGAGCAGGCCATACTTAAGGGTGAACTCAGAAATTACCTGATTATCGGCGTTTTCTATCTTGCCTGCATGGGGGTGAATTATGATGGTTTCACCGTGTTGAATCTTGCTTACGTCACACTGAATCGGTAGTGCGCCAGAGTCTTCTAGGGTTGCGAAGAAAATCGGAGCAATGTTGTTAGCGAGAACTACGCCCCCGGTGCGCTTGTTCGGAACAAATGGAATGTCTTCACCGAAGTGCCAGATAAGCGAGTTTGCTGCTGATTTACGGCTAGAACCTGTACCTACAACATCACCGACAAAAGCAATCGGTCGTGGTTGGGATTTAGCTTGATTGATTTGTGTAATGCAACCAACTACACCATCTTCATCAGGGTGAATCCCCTTGCGCGCATTCTTGTACATAGCTTGAGCATGCAATGGGATGTCTGGTCGGGTAAAGGCATCTTGAGCCGGTGACAAGTCATCGGTATTGGTTTCTCCATCAACTCTAAATACGCTCATTTCGATGGTATCGGCTATCGCTGGACGCGCTTGAAACCATTCTGCCTCAGCCCAAGACTCAATGACTTGTTGTGCCAATATATTGCCCATGCTGGCAAGCTTAGCAACCTTGGTAAACTCGTCATAGATCATTACTATGTGCTTAAGCGCCTTAGCAGCAAAGTTTGCGATTGCGTCAAGCTCTAGAGCTTGAATAAGGTAGCCAACATTGTAACCACCTTGCATGGTGCCGAGCAGGTCTATTGCTTTTTCTGAGGTTAGAAGAGGGCTGTTGCTCTCTCCAGTCGCGAACTTCCACAGATATTCCGCTTTGACGCGAGCTGCGTCATCAACACCACATGGGGTCATATGGGTAATGAGTTCAAGCAAGTGTTTGTCTTGTTGCTTAGTATTACCTTGCGCTAAAGCTTGCAAGAAATGTTCAACTTCAGAAACGGTCAAGCTAGGGGCTGCCGCTCCAAGCGCTTTACGCTGTGCGATTTTTTCTAAATATCCTTGATACATGGATAACCTCAAATAATATAAAACTGTGGATTAGCTAAATAGCGATAGAACTAGGTGTAGACCTTCACCAAGAATTGAGAAGTCTGTAGTTGAGTAAGTCGTTGGAGCTGTAACACCTGCATCATGAATAGGCTGGAATACGATGCCAGAGCCGATGATAGAGATGAAACCACATGCCAATGAGCCCAAGACACAACCGCGTACACCACCGGTAGCGTTACCGATAATGCCTGCGCCACCACCACTTGCGAAAGTGAAGAGTAGTGAAGGAACAATCACTGGTAGACCAAATAGAGGCAAAGAAACCATCGCCACAAACCCTGCCATGGTGCAGCAGATAAAGCCTACAAATACCGCGTTCTTCGAGTATGGGAATAAGCTGTAGATTTCAACAGCAGGAACCCCATTCTTGATTAGCTTGTCTGAAATCCCTTTAAATGCAGGGATTAACTCTTCAACGAACATATGTACACCTTTGGTTAGCGTGAATACACCACCTGCGAAGTAACCCGACTGCTTTAGAAGGAAAAGAAATACGTTTTCGTGACCGTGTTTAGCGCTAGCGTTGGCGAGGATCTGTACGTTGTCAAAACCTGCTACCGCACTCGATATAAGGAAGAACGCTAGCATTACGATGAAGTTTGACGTGTTTTTGTCTGCTAGGAAGCTGATAGCGGTTGGCATTGTCATCTGCTCGATATCATTTTCCTTGTTACCAAATTTGTCGCCAAGAAAGCCCGCAAGCATATAGCTGGTTGAGCCAAATTGACCGATTGAGAAGTCACCATTGGCACGAAGTGGATCACAATCTTTGATTTTGCGACAGTAGCCAACCAATAGAGATGGACTGATAACACACCATGCCCCGGTAATTACTGCACCGATTATCGCAGATTGAGTAATACTAAAGCCGTGTAATATTGAAATAAGCGCAAGACAAGAGACCATAAAGAATACGTGGTGACCGGAAAGTACAACGTATTTCAATGGGGTAAGGCGTGCAAAAATTAGGTTTAATGCCATTGCACCGATAAGACCAAAGGCGATGGCTGAGCCGAATTCACGACCAAGTTGTACAATCGCTTCAACGATGATGACTTCGTTGTTTGGTACGATACCTTCCACATGGAAAGCCATCATGAAGATCTTAGAGAACTCTTTTAAAGAAGGAGAGATCATCAATTTTGCCGCGGCAAATAACAGGATGAAACCGATGAAGGTTTTGGTTACCGAAACGATAGTATCGTTGGCACTTTTCCCCTGAATTAGGCAGCCAACCAGTGTGAATAAAGATACGAGGATAGAGGCATCTTTAAGTAGTTCAATTATTGTATCGAGCATGTTTCTGTCCGTTTGATTAAAGTTGGGTTAATTTAATCTCTATATCAAAGTTAAAGTTTGATTAGAGTAGGGTATATACCAGCCTTTAATGTTGATAATGAATTTTATGAATTTAATCCGCTTTTTATTTATTACATGATTGAAAAAAATCCGGCTCTCACCGGCAAAGAGGGAAAATTCAAAAAAGGGTAAAAAGTTAAACGACTTGTTGTGTGTATGAAATGACGAAATCATCATTAACAAGTGCATTTGATTTAATCTTGTCGCTAATAATATCTACAGATGTTTGTTTGCTATTAATTAGAGCGATAGAGATTTCATCATTTGGTTCGATGAAGTTCGTTTCGCCCCAAGTGGTATAGTTTGGGGCGCCGCAGAATACGACGATTTCTTCCGGGTAACCGGCAGCTTCAAGTTGAGGAAGGATTTCACGAAGAATACCTTCTGATTGCTGGTTGTTTACTGTCTCTGTTAGCCAATCGCACATCTCTGTGTAAAAGATTTTTAGCTCAGATGGATCCGCAATTGGGGTGTAATCTAGATACTCCCCGTCACGCTTGATGATAGAGATAAGCTTGTACTCAGCGGTGAATTTTTCGAGCTTGCTGATCTGCCACCAGTGTGTTGCTAAGCCTTTAGATGCCTCTCCCCACGTCTTACGCTCGGCAATCTTCTGTGCGCCTTCAAGCTTACGAATGGTCATGTCGTTACCCACAGTTATAGCGTTTGGTGTGAACTTGGCAACTTTGTTATCTGCATACTCAACCTCGAATTTTACTACGAATTCTGGCTCAGATTGGATGTTAGTACCGTGTGGTGGGAAGGCGATTTTCTCACCAGTAGAAATAGTGCGCTCGGTTAGGCCGTTAACAACAAACACACCATTTGGAAGGTTTGATTCGGCTACTTTTTCAGCACCAGAAAGGTGTCCTGAAAAGTTGCCAATAATACCTAAGCTAAAACATTTCATAATTATATCCTAAAC